>CAYUZC010000204.1:0-4211 GCA_964449525.1 uncultured Ruminiclostridium sp. | reverse complement strand
TCGTCACCCATATGGATTTCCTGGGTTGAATCGGTTAGGCTGACCTGAGAATCAGTACTTCCCGGCTTCTGCGTGTCAGTGTTATTCATAGGAAAATCAAGAATTCTGGCTCGCTTTTTCTTTACGGGGTTCATCTTATTTGTTGCTAGATCTGCTTGATCCTCAACATCTTCTATACTTCTTCTTAATTCCCTGTCCTCACGTTTTTTGCGGGCTGCATCCACAATACCATTAATAGCCTCGCTTGTTCCTTTAGCAACACTTCTTGCAGCATCGGCTAAAGAAAGTCTTGTTATGAGCATTGCCACAATAATCGCAAGAGTTGTGAGAATTATCATTGTACCCCACTTTTTGAAAACAAAGAGTAGTGGTACCCCTATAATTCCCCCTATCACACCCCCGCTTGGCAAAAACTCACTGCCTTTACCAATAGCGCTAATACCCTCTTTATAAAAGGTGCTTATGTATCTGGATAAAGTCATGTTTTCATATATAAGAGCATCATAAAGTCCGGCTTGAAGCATAGCTGAGAATATTACAAGAAGCAACAACACTAAAGAAAAGCGTTTGTCTTGGTGTATAAGCCTTGGTTTAAAGATTTTAGCCAAGCCATGAAACATTGCGATTAAAGGAAGAATGTATCCGGATAGCCCGAACATACCTCCTACAAATTTTCCGAACAGTTCGCCCAGAGGCCCTACTATATTATCAAAGTAGATACTCAAAGCCATTAATATACCCACTGCAAATATTACTAATCCGCCTGCTTCCGATTTGATCTGTTTGGAAGCACTAGCCTTTCTGGCATTTTTCTTTTGAACTTTTTTTGAACCGGAAACCGGTCTCTTTTGTACTTTTTTGGGAGCCACAGAATTACCTCCACCATAATAAACATAATTTCATGCAAGTTTACTATATCATATAAATTTACCCTTTGACAATGCAGGTAATACATGATATTATTTACGATAATTTCACATTAGTTTAGTGTGGAGTACTCGGGGAAAATAGAATATAATTTATAGATAGAGGTGCGTTTTTCATTAGTCGCTTAAGGAAGGGTAACCGGATCCATCGAACTTAAGTAAAAGGGAAAGACGCCGAAGGCATCGGATGCCGCTTCATCCGTTACCTGGTTGACTGGCGAACAGCCTTTCAACTGTCGCTATGGCGGAGAGCTATCGGTATGGTTACTTGTTATCCATATGCCTAAAATAATTGGGCTGCCGGTAGAAATATTGGGCAGCTTTTTTAATAAGCTTCTTTCCGAAACATATGCCTTATTATAACCGATTATAATAGAATTGAGAGGAGTGCTCATAATGAAAAAATCTTTGTTTACAGGCTCATGCGTGGCCTTAATAACCCCCTTCAATGAAAACGGTGTTGACTTTAAAAAATTTGAGGAACTAATTGAGTGGCATATAAAGGAAGGTACTGATGCTATATTGATCTGTGGAACCACTGGAGAAGCCAGTACAATGCCGGATGAGGAGCATGAGGAAGTAATACGCTTTGCTGTTGAAAAAATAAACAAGCGCGTTCATGTTATGGCTGGAGCCGGAAGTAACGATACAAAACATGCAATTAAACTTTCCAAATACTGTGAGAGTGTAGGTGCAGATTCTATTCTATCTGTTACACCCTATTATAATAAGACTACACAAGAAGGACTATACCAGCACTTTAAGGTCATTGCCCAAAGTATAAGTATTCCTGTAGTTATTTACAATGTACCTTCAAGAACAAATCTTAACATAAACCCTGCAACATTAAAGCGTCTGGCTGATATTGATAATATTGTCGCCGTTAAGGAATGTAATCTACTTCAGGCCTCTGAAATCTTTTATCTTTGTGGGGACAAATTAGATTTATATTCCGGGGAGGATGGTAATATTGTTCCTTTACTTGCACTTGGAGGCAAGGGAGTAATTTCGGTTATCGCAAATATATTACCAAAAGATACGCATAACATGGTTAAGTCCTTTCTTGACGGAGATATTGAAACAAGTCGCAAATTACAAATAAAATCTGTACCCGTTGAAAAGGCACTGTTTTGTGAGACAAATCCCATTCCAATCAAGGCAGCTATGAATTTAATGGGGTTTGATGTCGGGCCTTGCCGCATGCCATTAGTTGAGATTTCTGAAGCCGGCTTGGCTCAATTAAAAAAAGCACTTACTGAATATGGACTGATGTAATTTTACTCACATTAATATCGGAGGTTTTTTAATGATTCGTATACTACTAAACGGTTGCAACGGCAAAATGGGGCAAAAAGTCACACGGTCATGCATGTATAGCGATGCAATATCTATAGTTGCAGGTGTTGATGCTGTTATCAAAGAAGACAGAAGTTTCCCTGTATATACTGACCCATATCAGGTTAAAGAAAACGTTGATATCATTATTGACTTTTCCCATCCACTTGCCCTGGACGGCATTCTTAAATATGCGGTAGAAAAGTCCCTGCCTATTGTCATTGCTACAACAGGCCATAATGAAATTCAAAAAAATCTTATGGTCAAGGCCTCTACTTCTATACCGGTTTTACTTTCAGCTAATATGTCATTGGGGATAAATCTAATGTTGGATTTGGTTAAGCGTTCTGCAAAAATGCTGCATGGATCGTTTGATGTTGAAATTATCGAAAAGCATCATAACCAAAAGATAGACTCCCCCAGCGGTACAGCCCTTGCTATTGCAGATGCTGTAAATGCCGCTCTTCCCGGAAACGAGATGAAATATGTTTACGACCGTCATTCTTCAATGCAAAAAAGAACCCGAGATGAAATAGGTATTCATTCGGTTCGAGGAGGTACTATTACCGGAGAACATACTATCATATTTGCCGGTAATGACGAGATGATAGAAATCAAGCACACGGCGGTATCAAAAGACCTCTTTGCTGAAGGTGCTATAAAAGCTGCGACTTTCCTATATGGAAAGGATCCGGGATACTACAAAATGCAGGATATATTTGCTTAGTACACGGAACATTTAGCTTAACATATTCTAACTACTGCATATCATACAGGATTTACAACAATGCTACCGGTATATTAATCCGTTCCGGACCTTTTTAGCAATCTGTAAATCCTGTTTTTTTGTGGTTATGATTGTTTAGACGCATCAGGTTTTAAATACCTATCAATTATAGGATTTATAAAGAAGTTTATGACCAAACCCGGTATAGTGAAACCAAGAAGAATATAATATATATATATTATAGCCAACGCCAGGACACTGCCGGAAAAAATCACAATAAACATAGGTGCCATAATAAGTAAAATACATATAAATATCACTACCAAGTTTGGTAAGAATCTTCCGATACTAAACAAAAAGGCATTTTTATATAAGTATTTAATCTTTAATTCATAGGTAACCATCATGGGGTAAATATACATTCCCATCATAATAAACAATACCAAAATTAAAAATAATATACCATTAGCCGCTACAAGCAAGATGCTACTTCCACCTTTACTAAGTTGGCTATATAAATAGAAGTCCATTAAGATAAAGATGAATACAGCAAGGTTAATCAGGCTAACAACAATACCCTGCTTAAAATTCTCCTTCATCTTGTCCTTAAAGTCTGACCAATAAAAAGTAGGGTTCTCATAGGAAAAACAACGTAGAATATATGTCAATCCGGCTTGTGCAGGTCCTACAGCGATATTAGGAATCGCCATCAATAGCATCATGGGCGGAAACCCATACACAAATAAGAAGATAACTATATCGGCCGGAGTCGCAACTGAAAGCGGTAAAGAACTTATTAAATAACCGCTTAAGAAATACGCAATTACAACAGACGGAATATTAAAAATTAAATAAATCAAGTTAAACTCAATAAGCTTCCAAAACTTTCTTCCTAAAACCTGAAAGAATATAGTTAATCTGCTTCTATTCTCCTCATATACCTCTTCAGGCGCGACACTAAAAACTTTTTCTTCTTCATTCATAGCTAAACCTTACCTTTTTATATTGCATAATTATACTACTTGAACTAGTATTGTAATAAAGTATATCATAAAGTACAGCTTAATTTATAGCTAATGAACGATATAATTATTTTATTAAGAGGTAGAAATGACTAAACTTTATATCAAACAAAAAGTGTTTTCCTTTGGTGACAAATACAATATTTTTAACGAAGCCGGGCAACCTGTATTCACTGTTCAGGGCGAGGTTTTCACATTTGG
>CAYUZC010000203.1:0-4233 GCA_964449525.1 uncultured Ruminiclostridium sp. | reverse complement strand
AAACTGATAATGTGGGACTACTTCCGGTTAATATTTCACTTATGTCTAAACCTAAACGTGTTGCAACCTTATAAAGGAAGGTGAAGGAAAAGTCTCTTTTCCCTTCTTCATAGCTTAAGTATTCCTCTTCAGTAACCTCAACAAGATTAGCCATTTCTATTACAGAAATGCCAAAATCTTCTCTTAAGCCTCTAATTCGCTGAGCAATTTCAATTATTTTATCATTCATACTCTTATCCTCCTTCTTTATAATTAAGTTAATTAAGTTCGTAAAAATAAAAAACTCATCTCAACAACATCATTTCCTGTTGCTGGGACGAGTCTATTACCCGTGGTACCACCCAATTTTTAGCTTTTTTATAAAGCCCTCTATTCAGGTTCTGTCAAACCCTAGCCTATAACGCGGCTTACGCAATACCTTACATAAATTCGGGTATTGGGCTCCGGAGTGATGCCTATAATTGAATTCCTGCCTGTTTACACCAAACACAGACTCTCTTAAGAGGAAAATAAAAACTATAGAGGCTCCTTCATTGCCTTTGATATTTATTATTCTTATCATACAGTTTCAATTCTTTAATGTCAATTAAAAATTAGCCATTCTTTTCTTTAACTCTTTTAATAACTTTCAAGCGAGAGAACTCTTCTCTCTCCTTTTCTTCCAATACATTTGTTATGGTTTGGGTAATATTTTCGTACTTTGGAATCATTATATTTTTTAGTGCATTGGTTCGCTTCATGGTCCGTCTGATATTTGTAGCTAACCTGTATATAGAATTCTCAACTTCGGCTAATTGAGCCGATAGAATCTTGACTCTTTCAAATTTTATCCTTGCTATATCAAGAGTTCCATTGGTCATCCGAAATCCATAACGGGGTTGGATATCTTTCTCGTTTATTGAGACAATAGGTATTTCGACTCCCATAATACTCTGATCTCGAATTTGGACGCTATCTTCCTCCGGTATGGCAAATCCTATTTGCTGGATAACTGAAATTCCCAGACTGATATTGGCCTCTTGAAGTGCTTCGTATGCTTCGCTGAAGACATCATTAATCTCATCATTCAACGTTCTGGCCTTATCAACCAAGTTCATCATTTCCCGGACCAGAATATTACGCTTTTTATCCAGCAACTCATAGCCCTGACGAGACAAGGCTAGAGAGTTTCTGGCAATTATCAGATTGCCTTTTGTGGGAAATAACGTCATATCCATGCTTTAAAAATCACCTTCCCCTGATTCAGAAATATCATAATACTTGTCTGCAGTTTCCGGCGAAAGACGGTCCAGTTCTTCTTTGGGTAATAATCTCAGCAACCTCCAGCCAAGGTCAAGAGTATCGTTAATGCTTCTATTCTCCTGAAAATCCTGCGCTATGAAGTCTTTCTCAAATTCCCGTCCGAAATTCATATACAGCCTGTCTATATCACTAAGCTCTTCCTCACCAATTACCGAAGCCAATGCCCGTACCTCCTGTACCTTAGCATAGGAAGCAAAAAGTTGGTTTGCAACCTGAGGATGATCTTCTCTTGTATATCCTTCACCTATACCGTCCTTCATAAGACGTGAAAGAGAAGGCAGAATACTTATTGGAGGATAAACTCCTTTAAATGTAAGGTTTTTATCTAAGACTATCTGACCTTCTGTTATATATCCCGTCAAGTCCGGAACGGGGTGGGTTATATCATCATTAGGCATAGTAAGAATGGGTATTTGGGTTATCGAACCCTTGCGTCCTTTCACCATGCCGGCACGTTCATATAGCGAGGCTAAATCGCTGTATAAATACCCCGGATATCCCTTTCTGGAAGGAATTTCTCCCTTGGAAGAGGAAATCTCACGCAGAGCCTCGGCATAGGATGTCATATCCGTCATGATAACCAGCACATGCATATTTTTTTCATATGCAAGATATTCGGCTGCAGTTAAGGCACATCTTGGTGTCACTATTCTTTCAACAACAGGGTCATTTGCCAGGTTCAAAAACATGACAACTCTGTCTAAAACTCCGCTTTTTTGGAAGCTTTGTCTAAAATACTCGGCAACATCATGCTTAACTCCCATTGCAGCAAACACAACCGCAAAATCTTTATGCTCAGAATCATTCTCAGAGTCATCTATTTTTGCTTGGCGAACGATCTGAACTGCCAATTGATTATGAGGAAGTCCACTACCGGAAAACACCGGTAGCTTTTGCCCACGAATAAGTGTGGTAAGTCCGTCAATTGATGATATACCTGTCTGTATAAAATTTCTGGGGTATTTTCTCATTACCGGGTTAATCGGCTCACCATTTATATCCCAGCTTTTTTCCGGGTATATCTCACCTAGTCCGTCTACAGGTCTTCCGATTCCATCTAATACTCTTCCCAATAATTCCTTTGATAAAGGCATTTTTAAAGGTTTACCCAAAAGCTTGGAATGTGTATTTTTCAGGGAAATACCTCTTGTTCCCTCAAATACTTGTAATACACATAATTCACCATCGATTTTTATAATCCGGCCTAATCGCTTGTTTTTACCCACAGTGATTTCGACCATTTCTTCATAGGAAGCATCCTTTACTCCGTCAATTACTACCAATGGCCCCGAAATCTCTTTTAAACCCATGTATTCTACGTTCATACTTCCTTCACCCTTCCGGAGGCCTTATAATCCGCTTCAATTTCATCAAGAGTTTTTTCCAAATTCTCGTTCAACTCATCAAAAGCGTCAAGATCTTCATTAGATATATTATATTTAATGCGTATTTGCTTTTCAAATACACCGGATTTACGTATGACTGACACCGGTATTCCGAGGGAAATAAGCTTAATAGCCTTCTCATAGAGTCTTAATATTGAATCCATCATGAGATACTGCTTTTTAATCGGAACATAAGTATCCTGCTCATGATAAGCATTTTGTTGTAAAAAACCCTGCCTTATGACCTTGGCTGTTTCCAGTACCAGTTTCTGCTCATCGGGAAGAATGTCACTACCTATAAGCTTCACAATATCCAAAAGCTTACCTTCTTCCTGAAGGATCCGGCTTATTTGAGTTTTTTTGTTCATAAATTCCGGGTGAGCATTTTCGTTATACCACGATGAAAGCTCATCAGTGTATTCACTATAGCTGTTAATCCAATTGATTGCAGGATAATGCCTGGTATATGCCAAGGCCTTGTCAAGAGCCCAAAAACATCTAATAAAACGTTTTGTGTTCTGAGTAACCGGCTCTGAGAAGTCTCCTCCTTGAGGCGAAACTGCTCCTATTATTGATACAGATCCTTGGGTTTTGTTATAATTTTCAACACGTCCCGCTCTTTCGTAAAATTCTGAAAGCCTTGAAGGTAGGTATGCCGGAAATCCCTCTTCTGCAGGCATTTCCTCCAGTCTTCCCGATATCTCCCTGAGTGCTTCAGCCCAGCGCGAGGTAGAATCGGCCATAATTGCTACGTCATAACCCATATCCCGATAATATTCAGCCAGCGTTATACCTGTATAAATTGAAGCCTCTCTTGCGGCAACCGGCATATTGGAGGTATTACCTATTAAAACTGTTCTTTCCATTAATGGTCTTCCGCTTCTGGGATCAATCAACTTAGGAAACTCCTCAAGAACCTCTGTGATTTCATTGCCACGTTCTCCGCATCCTACGTAAACTATAATATCTGCGTTAGCCCATTTGGCCAGTTGGTGCTGAGTAAGAGTTTTACCTGTTCCGAAGCCTCCCGGAATAGCCGCCGCTCCTCCCTTCGCCATAGGAAACAATGTATCAATAACCCTTTGGCCTGTAACAAGAGGTATATCCAAAGGAAGTCTTTGAGAATATGGTCTCGCCTCACGTACCGGCCATTCCTGAACAAGGCTGAGATTATGTATTACCTTGCCGTCCTTAACCTTAACGATTATTTTATCGATATTATATTTGCCGTTATCGGTAGCTTCAATTATCTCGCCCTTAATACCGGGAGGTACCATAATTTTATGGTTGACCGATTCGGTCTCCTTTACTTCGGCTAAAACCTCACCCTGACTTACATAATTGCCGGCCCGCACAAACATTTTCACATCCCACAGTTTTTCCCTGTTGAGATTGTCCATAACACTACCGCGTTTTATGAATATGCCCGTATTTTCAGCTATTTGGGCAAGTGGTCTTTCGATGCCGTCAAAAATATTCCCAATTATACCGGGTCCAAGTTTAACAGTAAGAGGTTTTCCTGTTGAAACAACCGGTTCACCGGGTT
>CAYUZC010000202.1:725-4242 GCA_964449525.1 uncultured Ruminiclostridium sp. | reverse complement strand
CAGAGCAAGAGCTTGCGGATGCTTTAAACTATGCCCATGAGAGAGGTAAAAAGGTCTATATAACACTTAATACTTTAATGAAGAATAACGAGCTGTATGATGGACTTAAATTCGCAGATTTCATTTATAGGGAGGGCGCGGATGCTGTGATCGTTCAGGATTTGGGCTTGGTAAAACTGCTAAGGGAATATATTCCTGGCCTTAATATTCATGCCAGTACTCAAATGACCCTTGCTAATAGTGAGGCTATAAAAGTTGTAGAAGCTATGGGTATTAACAGGGTGGTATTTCCCAGGGAATTAACCCTTGAGGAAATAAGTGCTATAGCAAAAAAGAGCACTGCCGAGCTGGAGGTATTTGTTCACGGAGCACTTTGCGTGTGCTATTCGGGCCAATGCCTTATGTCTTCATTTATTGGCGGAAGGAGCGGAAATCGTGGCTTGTGCGCTCAGCCATGCAGATTACCATGGTCTTTATCGAGAGACGGAAAAGAATATGGCGACACCTCTTATTTAATAAGTCCCAGAGATCTTATGGCAATAGAGCTTTTACCACAGCTAAAAAATGTGGGAGTTGACTCCCTTAAACTAGAAGGACGTATGAAATCACCTGAATATGTTGGGATTGTCACATCAATATACAGAAAATACTTGGATATGTTAGAAATTTCGGGTGAAGACAGCTATAAAGTCGAAGAAGCTGATATAGAAACGCTAATGCAAGCTTTTAACCGGGGTGGCTTTACCCGCGGATACCTTGAAGGAAACCGTAATTTCAGAAAGCTTGTATATACAAAGCATCCTAAGAATCAAGGCGTTTTTTTAGGAAAGGTTTTAGATGCTAAACCTTTGTATGTGAATGTTAAACTGGATAAACCTCTTAATATGGGTGACGGAATTGAGATAAGAAATTCCCAAGGTGATGTCATCAGTATTATAGCCACATCCATTTTGGAAAATGATAAGCAGGTGCGTTTTGCCCAAGCCGGTGTTACAGTATGGATAGGGGATGTGAAGGCTGCTGTAAAAGAGGGAAGCCAGGTTTACAAAACTCTTTCCAAGTCGCTTTTTGAAGAAGCCCGGAAAACCTTCGAGCAAAAAGAAAAACCTGTTATCCCCCTCGATATGGAATTCACGATAAAAGAGGGACAGCCGGCCAAGCTTAAAGTGATGGATTCGGATGGAAATTGTATTGACTCGAAATCCGACACTTTGGCTGAAAAGGCTATTAACAGCTCTTTGACAAATGATCGGGTACGGGAACAGCTAAGTAAAACCGGAGGGACCCCTTATTATTTGCGGGAGTTATCCATAGCATCTGATAATGAAAGCACAATCCCAATATCTACTCTGAATGCCATGAGACGTGAGGCTTTAGAGAGCATTAAAACATTGCGAATAGAAAATCGTAAACAACCTTCGCCTACAGGGTTTGATAGTTATATTGAAAAATGGTCTTCAGAAAAAAATAAAAATGAATATAAATTACACTTGTCGGCATATTTTTATGAAATGCCTGATTTAATTAATGAGCTGAATGGTTTGGTCAGGCGTGTTTACCTGCCCGTAATTGCAATAAAGAGTCTAAAAAATATCCAAGAAGGTTTTGACGGCGAAATATTTATTTGGACACCACCAATACTGAAAGACGCCGAGTTGGCAGTTTTGAAAGAAGAACTCGCAAATATAGCACCTTTCATCGATGGTATAGCATATGGAAATTTAGGTGTTTATAAGATGTGCAAAGAAGCGTTCCCGGATATCCCCCTATGGGCAGAACCCTCAATTAATATATTTAACGATGCTACTGTTGAGATTCAGAGAAAGCTTGGTGCAGTAGGGGCTGTTTTATCACCGGAGTTGAATATGAAGGAGATCAAGGAAGTATCAAGTTCAGATATAAGCCTTGAGGCCATCATATATGGCAGAATTCCTTTGATGACTATGGAACATTGCCCATCATCCTTAGAAATTCCTTGTTCGGGTAAATGTATTAATTGTAGTGGAAATAAAGGGTTCTTAAAGGATAGAAAGAATGAAGTGTTCCCATTTTTAAGGGACCCGATTTTGATGCGAACCCAGATTTTTAACGCATATCCAATTTTCATGGATGATACTGAGGCAACAAAGCAAACAGAGATAAGCATTCTCAGGCTTGTCTTTACCAATGAGGGCCGGAATAGGAGAAAAGCCTTGGCACAATACTACAATAATAGATTAAGCGGCAAAAATAGTCATGAATCCTGGGTTATCGAAGCAATAAACAAAATAAGGGACGATGGATTTACCAAAGGCCACTGGTTTAGAGGAGTAGAGTAAATATATTAGGAGAAAAATATGATTGATGTTTATGTGGAAGTAATCAGAGAAGATGTTAAATTACCATTCTATGCTAATCCATACGACGCAGGCATGGATGTATGTGCCGCTGAGGAAGCGATTATTGAGCCCGGGCAGACAGTGATAATTCCAACGGGGTTAAAATTCGCTATTCCTGAGGGCTATGAAATACAAGTTCGCCCAAGGAGCGGAATAAGCTTGAAGACTCCTTTGCGCCTTGCCAATTCTCCGGGAACAATTGATGCAGGATATAGGGACGAACTGGGTATAATAATGAATAATTCATCTATAATAAGTAGCGGCATTAACACTGATAAATATCTCAGCCTTGACAGTAAAGGGAATCAAAAAGGTACTTATATCATAAGAAAAGGGGAGCGTATAGCACAGCTTGTATTGGCAGAAGTTCCAAGAATGAGCTTAAAAGTAGTAGATTCGGTTAAGAATATCGGCACCGATAGGGGTGGCGGGTTTGGCTCTTCCGGTATATAGAAGAGGATTATTTTATTTTGTTATTAGAAATGGAGAACAAAAATGATAAACAGTCAAAGACTAACAGATGAATTTATTAGTTTAATAAGGATAGACAGCCTTTCCAAGCAAGAAAGAAAAATGGCCGATGCACTAATAGAAACGCTTAAGAAAATGGGACTTGAACCCTATGAGGATGATGCGGGCTCGAAAATAAATGGTAATGCAGGGAATGTAATTTGTCATGTTAAAGGTGAGAAGAATAAGCCTGCATTGCTTTTAATGGCCCATATGGACACTGTTGTTCCCGGGATTTCTAAGAACCCAATAATTGATGGGGATATAATAAAGACCGATGGGACAACAGTTCTAGGTGGAGATGACGCCGGAGGAATCGCAGTAATTTTAGAGACCATCAAATCTCTTATGGAGGACAAAACACTTTTTGGGGATATTTATTTAGCTTTTACAGTGTCGGAGGAGAGTGGTCTTTTTGGAGCAAGGAACCTTGACCTTTCAAAGTTTCCGGTTGATTATGCCATAATACTTGATGAAGGGGGAGAAATCGGTACGGTGGCTGTAAAAGCTCCGTATTACAACAGATTCCTGGTAACCTTCATTGGTCGAGCCGCCCACGCAGGATTAGAGCCTGAAAAAGGTCTTAGCGCTATTATGATGGCATCAAAGGCGATTGCAGATATGCCCCA
>CAYUZC010000202.1:0-715 GCA_964449525.1 uncultured Ruminiclostridium sp. | reverse complement strand
ATGAAGAAAGCACCTCTAATATTGGAACAATAAAAGGTGGGCTGGTTCGCAATATTGTTTGCGAGACCTGTGATATAGAAGGAGAAGTAAGATCTATCTCTGAAGAAAAGATTAACAAGTTTACAGAAGAGATCCTAAATCACTTTAAAAAAACATCTGAACAATTGGGTGGTACAGTAAAAATCGAGCTGGAAAAAATGTACCCCGGATTTAATATAAATGAATCGGATGATATTATTAATCTTCTGAAAGAGGCTTCTGACGCGTTAAATATACCATTAAAACTCCATGCCACCGGAGGCGGAAGCGACACCAATATAATTAATGGTGCCGGTATACCCGCTATAAACACAAGCGTCGGCATGACAAATGTCCACAGCACAAAGGAATACATCCGCATATCGGATATGGAAAAGGCATGCCACTTCCTGACAGCAATTATAAGGGCAGCTTATCTACGTAAGAAACCTTGAATACACAGTAAAGCATAATAAGAAAATTGCCCTGCTACCGCAACGGCAATTTTCTTGATATTCGCGAGCTCATATTAAGAATAATGCGAACTAATTTGTAGTGTACTTGATGTAATTCTGAGTGCCAGCGAAGAATCTATTAAGTCTAACAGCGGGCGGTCGCAAGAATCTCATTTCGAACGCCTTTAAGCACCTAGCTCTAAAATATTAATTTCCCCGCTAAGAGACATTCCTCCGCCTTC
>CAYUZC010000201.1:3591-4251 GCA_964449525.1 uncultured Ruminiclostridium sp. | reverse complement strand
GTTGAAGCAATGCACTCCTTGTTTGGATAGCAGAAATTAAAGGCGGGGATCAAAAGCTGGACAAGGCGTACAAGCTTTATGATTGAGAAAATACCCAGAGTTATAACAACTCTTCTCTGTGGTCCGAGTATGGCATTTACCTCGCTTCTTTCATCATCACATCCGCAATGGTGTTTATCATGCACTCTCTTAACACGGGTATTTAGAATTAAAGGTTCTGCAACCTCCACCTTGATAATAGGGAGGTTATCCTGTTCAATTAACCCACCACAACCGTCATTGCATCCTTCGCATACCATAGGCAAGGGATGGTTCAAGTCAACACTCTTAAAAATCTTGATTTTTCCTTCAGATCCAAAGAGAATTACTGTCTTTGAAAACCATATGAAGCCTACCTTTGGACTAGAATTAACGATATTTCCCGTAACGTCCTTGTAGCAGAATTCACATACTACACGAATCTTATAACGTACATTAACAGTAAAAAAGCCTCTTTTGAACGGAACATCCTCAAGATCTGCCAATACTGCCACAACTTCCGCATCTTTTGTTTTTACCTTGATTGCATTACTGATGAGATCCTGTACATTGTCTACAAAATCAACAACCGCATCCTCAATACAATCCTTTTCACGGCAATTGTCATATACCTTTTCTACA
>CAYUZC010000201.1:0-3581 GCA_964449525.1 uncultured Ruminiclostridium sp. | reverse complement strand
ACATGAACGCATACGGCTTCCCGTAGTTTGCATATGTCTTCGCCGCATATAAGTCCTGGAACCACTTGTTCTTTACAGCCCATTTTTATCGGTCCTCCATTTCAGAATAATTGCCTTCACATTGTCATAATATGCCTTTTAGATGAATTGGTTACAGGGAGTAATATTAAGTCCCGGACATAAATATGAATAAATAAGGAACCCTGTACATCTTACGGATTCCATTCTATTCAAAGGGGTTGTGTCATGTGCCCTCAAATGAAAATATTAGACATTTATTAAAAAACAGCATGGGGATTACTACCTGTATATGGTATAAAAACGGACTCTTTATGAGTCTGTTAGACAAAGAAAATAGATGGGGGCCTCCATTTTTATTGTCGGATACTTCGACTTCCGATTTTTGCGCTCTACTTGAAACAAACGATGTTATCAGTACATGTTTTGTGGATTATTCAGGTAGGCTTCTTTACATGAACTCCTGCGAAGAGAATAAAGAGCCAAAAGTTTTATTAGAAAGCCGCATAGTCGGTTACTCACCGTATAATGTTCGTCTTGTTGAGGCTGATGGATCTATTCATGCTTTTTATATAGTCTCTCATAATCGCAAGCAACTGTTGACATACCAGAAAATAGAATACCCGGAAAGTATGATGCCCGAGGTTGAAGGCATAATAATCCGTGATGGTCAGAATTATGCCGTATGTACAGATGATATAAATATCCATCTGTTCTTTATAACTGATGTTCAAGGTATAAGCCTTTTGGTACATAGAAAAATTTTTGGAGGAAAAGCATCGAAGCCGGTAACCACGCCATTTCCCTATAGCGCAACGCTGAGACTCCAATCGGTTATTGCCGATGATGGATTAATTTTTATTCTTGCCTCCCCGGATGATGGAAAAGATGTCAGTGTTATATTCAAATTTAATCCGGTACTCAATAAATTTTCTAAAGGCCTTGAGGTATACAATAGCTCTTCCGGACAAGGAAACGACAGTCTTATATTGGTCAATAATGCTCCATATGTTGTCCGCGCACTAAAGACGTCCTTTATCCTTTCAAGAATCAGTCGAGATATGAAGAATGTTGCCGATGAGTCCAGAATAGATTTGGTCGGCCGTGATATTCCTCTAAAATGCAAATACCACTCCAACTATAAGAAAGACAAGATTTTTAAATGTGATCTGACTCCCATGCTTTTCGGAAATGGACTCCGTTTTCCTTTTGACTTAAAAACTCTCGCTGCACAAAAAAGTGAGAATGATGTTGGTGATAAGAAAGTCTTTGATGAACGCATTCAAGAGCTTGAAGGGCGTATAGAATTTCTTGAAAATACTATACGAGAAATTCTCAGACCTTGACTTAGTTCTTGAAGCCTTAACAACAGTATGTTAGCATAAGTATAGGATTTATGTCTCATGACTATTATTTTAAGGGGAGACAGTATATGAGAGGCTTATTCTATATTATTGCCCTAATAATTTTTATTTTATCGGCAGCGTATCTTTTTATCTTCATATGCAATATCAAGAGTATCAAATGGTTTAAGGGGCCTTCCAAAGAAGGAAAGTTCGCAGATTCCAACGGTAAGAAAATCTATTACCGTATTAAGGGCAAGGGAGGCGCGGTAATTGTAATAATCAACTCCATTGGCAGTTCACAAGCAGAATGGTGGCCTATCCAGAACGGAATAGGGCAAAAATGCCGGGTGATAACAATGGACAGACCGGGATATGGATGGAGCACTTCAGAAAGCGATGAAGTAACAGCATCCGGCTTTGCTGAGGAACTCGATATGGTGTTAAAGTTTGAAAAAATAAGGAAGCAGATTTTCATTGTAGCCAACGGAACCGGAGTGGTTTTTGCAAGATACTATTGCGCATCTCGTCAATCCAAGGTATTAGGCGCTTTATTTGTCAATCCTCTTCCTTTACGTTATTCAGCCTGGAAAGAAGCCATTGAGAGTATAGACGAATGTCCTAATATGATTGAGGCAGCCAAAAAGATGCAGTATAAGGCATCCAAGGGCATATTCCGGATAATGCAGCCTTTTAAGGGCTATAGGTTGGACTTGCGTTACAAGCGCTATATTATTGAGCATTATTCTAAAACAGAAAATTATGATACTATGCAAAATGAAATATCTCAGCTCGATAAAATCTTTGGTGAAATAGAATCGGCGGATAAATTCCCTCCAATACCTCTGAGAATCCTATATCCAGCTGGTGAATCACTCATACGTGATTGGGTTAGGAATGGCATTAATGAATATTCAGCCCGTCAACTTGGCAGGAAATTTCAAGAGCTTTCAACAGATATAATGAGTTTATCTCCTCAATCAACTTTTCTTGAAGTTGAAGGATCAGGAGAGCATATCCATCTTAGTAAGCCAGATATTATTATAAAAGAGATTAATACCATGATTTCAGAACAAAAAAAAGCAAAAAAGACTTAAATAAAGTAAGGGCTGTTCTCTCGAACAGCCCGACCCAAAATGCCGTTTACCTATTCTTGACACCTGGCACTCGCCAGGTGGGTGCCCTATTGTACATTTCATATTTCCACCGCCGTTGCAAACAGCTTGAGCCGTTTGTCGGAATTATCTTGTGGCCTATAATACGTGTACAAACGATCGGACTCCCGCGTCAGATATAGCAGGTTCAAAATAAAGGCATCACGTACATCTCAGGAATCATTTCATGACTTAATTATAGCACAATTATATATGTGGCTCAACATGAACTAATTATCAAATACTACGAATTTTACCATGTATAAAATAACCTTCTCCCGGTAACATAGATGTTTTATATCATAGCTTTTCAGTTAGATTTTTCCAATATCTTCTTGGCAAATATTGCTTCTGAAGCTTTGGATTTTTCCTGCTCTCGATGGCGATTGTCTTAAAATAGTTTTTCCATAGCTGTTCAATGATACTATCGTCACCATCATCTATAGGAATCAAAATATTCTCTTTAATAAAAACTACCTGATTTGTGTCATACAAAGCAAAGATATTGCGCTTCACATCATGAATAATCCAGGGCTGATCAGCCAGCCTCTCTGCAAAATGCTCCGTAATAATCATGGTAATATTATTGTCCGGTTCAATCTTCGAGTAGTATAAGCCACTATTGAGTTTTTTAAACCTCAGAATACCAAGAAATCCATGGGCTTCGGAAAAAACCTTGTATGCTAGATCATGAACCATGAGCACGTCAGGATTTTGTAGGTATGATAATACTTTTCTTCCCACCTTAAGACCAATCTTTATATATTTGTACAAAGCTGTTCCTATATCACAATGCTCGCTCAGCCATGCTTTATACATAGTTTCCAATGCCTCTTGAGACATTTTTTCTTTTACGGTATTGTAAACCCTTCCCGATTTTTCTTCATTTGTACTAATCTCTCTCACGGCAGAATCAAGCGACATTTGATAAGAATCCCGGGCTACTATGCTCTCGGGATTTTCTTTATTCTCATAGGCTTCAAAAACCGCCGTAAGAATCCCCTCAAAGGAACCATCGGTAACATATATCATGAATAACCACCTAGCCGAACATTGATATCTGCCC
>CAYUZC010000200.1:0-4254 GCA_964449525.1 uncultured Ruminiclostridium sp. | reverse complement strand
TGAGTTGTTTTAATAAAATATTATGATTTCTTGAAATTTTTAATGAATATAATGATTTTATTACGCCTCAAAGAAGCCTATCTTTGATATTATAGATAGACTAGTGATAACAATTTATTCATATTATTGGGAGAATTGGCTATTATATAGTTTTGCATAGAAGCCGTCTTTTAAAAGCATATCTTCATGCCTTCCCTGTTCTATTATGGAGCCGTCCTTCATCACCAAAATAACATCGGCTTCTCGGATTGTGGAAAGTCTATGGGCAACAATAAAGCTGGTTCTTCCCTTCATCATTTTAGCAAAGGCTTCCTGTATCTTTAACTCAGTACGGGTATCAATCGATGAGGTAGCCTCGTCCAATATCAACATTGGAGGCAGACAAAGCATAATTCGTGTTATACATAAAAGTTGCTTTTCTCCTTGTGAAAGACTTCCTCCATCCTCGTTGATAACGGTGTCATACCCATTGGGCAGACGTTTTATAAAACTGTGAGCATGTGCAGCCTTTGCTACTTCAATGATTTCTTGTTCAGTCGCATCAGGCTTTCCTATTATAATATTCTCTCTGATGGTTCCGGACCGTAACCATGTATCCTGAAGAACCATTCCGTAGCTGTCTCTGAGGCTCTTCCTTGTAATGTCTCGTACATCTATATCCTCTACTTTGATATTTCCGCTATTTACATCATAGAAACGCATAAGAAGATTGATAACAGTGGTTTTACCACTTCCTGTAGGTCCTACAATAGCTACTCTTTGACCTGGTTGCACATGAAGATTTAGATTCTGAATAAGCTTACGATTTGGCGAATAAGAAAAATCTACCTTTTCAAGATTAACTCTTCCCTTAACGTTAGTTAGAATAGTCGAATCATAGGCATCAGCGATTTGCGGGGTTTCCTCAATAAGATCGAAAATCCTTGATGCACAGGCGAGTGCATTTTGAAGCTCAGTAATAACCCCTGAAATCTCATTAAATGGTTTTGTGTATTGATTTGCATAGCTTAGAAAACTGGTTAAGCCTCCTATGGTTATACCTCCTCCAACAGCTGTTAATGCACCTGTTAACCCTACACCTGCGTAAATAACATTGTTTATAAATCTTGTTCCGGGATTTGTGATGGAAGAATAAAAAATCGCTCTCAATGAGCTCTTTTCCAATTCTTCATTTACCAAATCAAACTTTTTCTGTGATTCATTCTCTTGGGAAAATGCCTGCACAACCTTTTGATTACTTATCATTTCATCAATAAACGCTGTTTGCTTTGCTCTAATTTCGGATTGAATCTTAAACATATTGTAAGTTCTTTTTGCAATAAAGCGAGCCACAAGTAGAGACATAGGGGTAAATATGACAACAACAGCAGTTATCATCCAGTTGATAGATAGCATAAAAAAGAAGGTTCCCAGAATAGTGACAACTCCTGTAAACAGTTGTGTGAAGCCCATAAGCAAACCTTCGGCAAACTGATCCACATCTGAAATTACTCTGCTTACTATCTCACCATAAGCATGTTTATCTAAATATTTAAGAGGTAAAATTTGTATCTTTTTAAATGCCTCATCACGAATATCCCTAATGACGTGAAAGGTAATTTTATTATTTATAATGTTCATCACCCATTGTAGAAGTGCTGTAACAGATGCAATTATTCCGATTTGTAATAATATCTTTAAAACAGCATCAAAATTAACGTCTTCTTTACTAACAATAAAATCTATTGCTCGGCCGACAAGAATAGGGATGTATAGTGTCAGTACCACAGTAACAGCCGCGAAAATAATTGAAAGAAATAGCAAGCTCCGATAGTTCTTCATATATCGAAAGATTTTTTTGAGAGTGCCGGAATTTAATTTAGATTGTTTTTCTTTATTCTTCAAGCTATACCCTCTCTTTCTTAAACTGTGAATCATATATTTCATGATATATCTGACAGGATTGCATAAGCTCTTTATGTTTACCTATACCAACTATTATCCCGTCTTCAAGTACAATGATTTTGTCTGCATATTGAATTGAAGAAGTTCTCTGAGATACGACAAAAACAGTCGGAGTATACTGCATCTCCCTGATTGAGGTACGTAAAGCCGCATCAGTAGCATAGTCAAGAGCTGATGCACTATCATCTAAAATCAATATTTCCGGCTTCTTTACTAATGCTCTGGCAATGGTAAGTCTTTGCTTTTGTCCCCCTGAAAGATTTCTGCCTCCCGGCTCTATTTCATAGTCCAGGCCTCCCTTAGCATCAACCATCTCTTTGGACTGTGAGATGGTTAGGGCTTCATATATTTCTTCATCAGAAGCATCTTTTTGCCCCCATCGAATATTTTCTCTGACAGTACCTTTAAAAAGTACCGCTTTTTGAGGCACTACAGCAATTTTATTTCGAAGCTGTTCAACAGCATAATCCTTAACATTAACACCATCAACAAGAACTTCACCACTTGTGGCATCATAAAACCGTGGAATCATATTAACAAGAGATGATTTTCCAGAGCCTGTGCCACCTATGATTCCTATAGTTTCACCTCGTTTTACTCTGAAGCTTATATCCGAAAGAGAATACTCTCCTGCATTCTTATACCGAAGATTCACGTTTTTAAAATCAACAATGGCATCAGATTTTATTTTTTCTGCTATTTTATTAGTTTGTTCAAAATCAGGATTAAGCTCAAGAACTGCCTGTATACGATTTCCGCAGGCTATAGATTTTGTAATGTTAATAATTAAGTTGGCTAGCTTAATAAGCTCTACAAGAATTTGAGACATGTAATTATATAATGCAACAACAGCCCCCTGCGTTATAATTCCTGCCCCTACACGAATAGCTCCGGTATAAATAAGCGCTATAATTGCCAGATTTATAATCACATAAGTTACTGGGTTCATCAATGAGGAAATTCGCCCCACATGCTTCTGCATTTTTGTCAGTTCATCATTTATACCTTCAAACTTTTTAATTTCATCCTCTTCTTTGCTAAAAGCACGTATAACACGAACCCCGGTGAGTGTTTCCCTTGTAAAACCAAGAACCTTATCCAATCTTTCCTGAACCTTCTTGTAAAGTGGAATACACCAAATCATAATTCCGAACACAACAATAGAAAGAACAGGAATTGCTGCAGTAAATATCAGAGCTATTTTAAAGTCTATAGTAAAAGCCATCACCATGGCTCCGAACACAACAAAAGGTGAACGCAATAAAAGCCGGAGGGAAAGGTTCACCCCGGTTTGCAATTGATTCATATCACTTGTCATTCTTGTTAAAAGAGTAGATGTGCCTATGGTATCAAGCTCAGAAAAGGAGAAACTCTGTATATGAGAAAATAATCTTTGCCTTAATTTCTTGATAAAGCCCACCGTTGCCTTTGCTGCATAGTATTGAGCGGTAATGGAAAAACCAAATCCCACTATACCCAGCCCGACTAATACCAAACACATGCGAATAATATAGCTTCTATCCCCGTTCTTAATTCCGATATCAATAATTGCCGCTATAACCAATGGAACAAAGAGCTCAAGAGTTGCTTCCAGCAATTTAAACAGAGGTCCGAATATGCTCTCTTTTATATACCCTTTAAAGTAAACAAGCAGTTTTGTCACAAAGTTCCTCCTAAAACAGACATGGTTTTATCTGGAATTTAATTTCAACTATAAGTTATCTGACTTTTTGTAGAATTTTTACCACTTCATCAGTTTTTAGCACCTTACCGTATGAAACCACTTTTCCATCGATGACAAGAGCGGGTGTTGTCATTACACCGTAGGCGGCAATTTGAGAAAAATCCGTTACATGATCGATGGTTGTATCCATCCCCAGTTGTTCCAAAGCCGCTTTTGTTGCTGTTTCCAGCTGGTTGCACTTAGCACATCCGCTTCCGAGAACCTTAACGCTTGAGCCTTCGACCTTTGCAGTTTCGGCTTTAGCCATGCTCTCTGCATCGCAATTACCGCCGCAGCAACAAGATGCTGTTTTTTCTTCTTTATTTTTCTTTCCAAATAGTGCCATAATAAATATCTCCTTTTCAAATTATTAATACTTTTTCTTATCTATCAGCAACAATTACCTCCGCATGAGCATCCGGATTTACTTTTCTTTCCCTCAAAGAATTCCCTCAGGTTTTCCGGAAGTTCATACTCGCAACAAGAACAGCCGGCTTCTAGTTGCCCAAATACAGCATTCAGGATGGCTTCGGCAAGCATTTCTTTCGGAGGCACCTCATAAGTTTCCTCGTTATACTCAAACACCC
>CAYUZC010000199.1:0-4262 GCA_964449525.1 uncultured Ruminiclostridium sp. | reverse complement strand
CGATCCTTGTAAAAGCGTCACAAGAAAGTGCTCGTCCGCACGCCTTCTACCGGGAAAATCCAAAGTTAAGAATGCTTCGTATGTAAGCCTTAGTATTGAATTATAATCTTCGGTAAGCTCCTTGCGTATTCTCATTTTGATACTCCTTAATGCTTCTTTTAGCTATTTCAACTTTTTGTATTGGATGTCATTCCAATCAATTTTACATGTGTTAGCAAAATTTTTCCATAGGTGATACTAATTTTTTAATAATATCTGATACTAAGGCACAATAAAAAGGCTATGAGATTTTAACTCGCAGCCTGATTCCATTCTTCATAATTCTCGAACATCGGTTCAATATATTTTTTAATAAGCTCTATTCTATCCTTGACCTTTGGCGCAAAAAGAGCCGCAATAGCTATTACTATTTTTCTCTTTGTATTGACATAAATTACATTCCCTCCATCTCCCATGGCTTCATATCCATTTCCATTCTCTACCCACCATAAATATCCGTACGATAGGTTAAGTTTTTCCCATCGGCTATGTTCCTTTGTACTCTCGTCTATCCATCCTGTAGATACAATTTGTTTTCCATTCCACATCCCGCCGTTTAAGTATAATTGCCCTATTTTTGCCATATCCGCCGGAGAGAGAGTAAGGCCCCATCCTCCCGTATTTATTCCGGTAGAGTCAGCAACCCAGCCACTTATATTTTTGGCTTGATTAAATGCGAGTTGTTCCTCTTTACTACTAAAAGTTACATTGCTTTCAACGGTAATTCCCATAGGTGAGAATAGATTCTCCGTTGCAAAATCGAATACAGATTGCCCGGTTGCGTTTACAAGAATGCCTGACAAAATATCCGGCCCTATGAGAGGAGTGTATCTAAATTCTCCTATCTTACCCCTTCCTCCTAATAAATCGAGGGTAAACTTTACACAGTCATCACTCGTAAAATATTTTATATATGGTGGTGCAAGCTTATATTTATATGGAGCTGTCATGGTCAGCAAATTTTTCAGAGTAATATCCTGTATCGTTTTTTCTCTTCTTTTAACTATGTAATCCGGGAAAAAATCTAATACTTTTTGGTCGATATTTTTGATGTACCCTTTGTCCAAGGCAATCCCGATTAATATGGAAATAATACTTTTGGTTACTGAATAAATGTGGATTCGGCTGGTAGCATTACATTCATTAAAGTAACTTTCATATAGTGTTTTCCCGTCTTTTAGTACAACAATACCTGCAATATTGCTGTAAACATTGTTTATCATCTTTTCAAACTCTGTAATTTTTCCGTGATTCATACACTTTTCCACTTTATCATTTATTGCCTTGCTGGTTCAATCGTCTAATTTAATTATTTAAAGTTAGTAATAGCGACATAACTCCGGTATATTTCCACAATACTCATTGAGGCAAGTATCATAAAGATCGGCAGAATAAAATAATGATATCGGTTCTGGGTCTCAAGAACCAAATGCAATATTACCGTTCCGATAAACAACAGAATCAACGTGTATTCCGGGCCTATTTCTTTTCGTCTGAACAGTTGGATACCAAGGATCGCCGAAAAGAAAACACTAAAAAGATAGAAATAATCGTTCCATTTGGTAAATTGATCGATTATATTTAGTCGTTCAGGGGTTAGTGCCCCCTGTTGATCCAAGAAGATTGTTGTCCACATTTCTGCATAGTCATCATTTTCCCAAAGAAATGTGAATTTCTCCAGAGCAAGATTGGAAACGCCGACAGGATCGGTCTTAATGCGTTGCAGCGCAACGTCAATGCTGGCTTTGTGGGCTGTCTGAGGAGAATTTGTCAATGAAAATTCCTTTGCGAAAAACTCCGCGTCCTGTTGATTCCATGCTCCTTGTGCCTCTATATTGGTGCCAACCATGAGATTGTAGCCAAAGGACACCCCGCTACCTGGCAATTTGTAAGTGATTGTGTTTGAAATTGAAGTGGAGATCAACTGGTTGGAAATCAAGAAGGTCAATGATATCACCAGTACGAGGAACCAACCTTGGCAGGATGCTCTGGTGACTTTTCCATTTAACATCTTTTCATTTCTATTAAATCTTTTTACAAATGGCAGCATACACAAAACCACTGCCACAAGAAATATAAGCGACATAGGACGTACAGCACCAGCCAGAGCGATAGAAAGACCAAGAATAACGCATAGAAATATTGAGCCTTCCCTGTTGCCCAAACTGACAGGATATCTGTACAAGTAAATAAATAGCCATATTGATAGTAGCAGCATACAGGTAAAAACAGGATCGGATGCAAGGATGGTTCCATATAGTATCTGAGAAGGCCAAAACGCCGCAACAACCAATGCAATCAATCCCCCCAGACGTCCTGTTAGGGATCGAGCAATTCGATAGGTCAGATACACGGATATCAGGCTTGTCACCAGATTAAGGTGAAGCCCTGCCATAACAGACGGACCTGTTATCCTGAAAAGGAGCGACAGTATAAAAGGATACCCGATAACATGTGGAAACTGAGCGATGTATCCACTATAACCCGAACTGCTGAGAAGTCCCTTGGAGAGCAAGTCGGCAACCTGATAATAGGTTTGATAATCGGATGATGGCGCGATGGGAAGACTTGCGATTACACATAGCCGGATAATTGCACTGATCAATATCACCAGCACAACCACTATCCGCTCATTTTGCCTATGGTGCTTTAGATTTGACCAAATATGAGGAAAATTGAGTCTAGCCGACAGCCATGACAGAATATGAACAAAAACCATTACAAGGGTAAGAATAGTTATCAATCCACCATACCATAAAAATCGATAGATCTTAGAGTCGGCTATATGTATAATACTACTGAATACGGCATATACAGCAAACACTTCAAATATGACAAGAGTCAACACGTGAAACCAGTTTTTCTTTATCTGCATATGATCCACCCCCATAAAAACTGTGAACGCCGAGTGCTACAATGATGTTGCGATATTGATGCAAACTCTTAATGCGTTGGTACTCTCATCCCCGCGCGAAGTCCCTTTCAGGCCCATGTAGGCCAGAACATCCGGCACGGAATGATGTTTATCCAGGGCTAACACAGCCTGTTCCCATGTAATCCAGCCAGCTCCAAGATATTCACTTACCATTCTATAAGCAGAGGACGCTACATTCCTATGATGATGAATCGCCGTCATAATGCCTGCTTTTGTTGAATATACAAAATTGCATTGCTCCCTCTGAATACCGGTCAACCCGGATATTTCCTCGATATCGGATTGTTCAGTCCTCGCAAAAACATAACCGGTCTTGGTTCTGAATAGAGGAAAGACAAGAAGACTTTCGAGCAAAACCTTATCAAATATAGTTGCAAGGCTACTGGCAAAAATGGATATATCCTTAACAAATATTTTATGTTGAACATTTGCAAGGGCTTCCACCAACTGCTCTTCTATAATAAACCCTTTCTGCAAAAGAACTTCACCAATACGCAAACCTTCATCTCTGCTTTGCTTAAGCGTAATACTCAATGTGCTCACATCGATATACTGCTTTTCGAGCAGAACGTCGCCAATATTCCGATAGTAACGATACAGTACCTGCTTATTCAAAAAAGTGTGATCGGTTTTATTCCATGCAACCTTTTTCTTTCTCTTTTTTGTGCCCGTCCCCTTGAAAAACAGTTTCCATGCCTGAAAGGTTGCTGTCATGTTAATGATATTTCCCCAGACCAAACGAATCGGCATAACAGGAGGCATCAGGCATGCCACGGCCATGCTTTTAAACCCGTAAAAATTCGAAATTGCCACCGCCCGCATAATTTGACGGAAAATCATCATGAACGTTAAAAAAACACAAAGCGCATAGGCAAAAGAATTCCTTGGATACATATCCGGTATTTCAGTAACTAACGACAAAAGGAAGTAGAGAAAAACCAAGTATCCGGGTAGGGTTATCATATTGCTGAATTTAGCTTTAAGATCCTTATAGAGCGAATATCTTCCGGTGAACCCCAATTTGCTGGCTTTAAGCATCTCGGATATTTTGGCAGACTGCATTGTGATACCATAAATCCAACGTGTTTTTTGTCTGACAGCAGCAGTAAACGTATCGGGAAAAAAGCTTCTTGTCGCAACAAAATCCCATCGCACAGTATGGTCATCCATCAGGCGAGGAACCTTCTCCAGCACAAAGTGCGTGTTGAAGCCCTTTTGAGCTAATGTCAGCGACAACTTATAATCTTCCGTTAAGCTATCTTCAGGAAAAATCGGTTCATCCCCATAG
>CAYUZC010000198.1:0-4268 GCA_964449525.1 uncultured Ruminiclostridium sp. | reverse complement strand
TCTGGCGCCCCTAAATCCAATAACCTCTTAAGACGGTTGTTGCGATTTATAACTCTTCTATAAAGATCATTTAAGTCGGATGTAGCAAAACGTCCACCGTCAAGCTGCACCATAGGTCTAAGCTCTGGAGGAATAACGGGAACTACATCCAGAATCATCCATCCGGGATTATTACCTGACTCACGAAACGCTTCCACAACCTCAAGTCTTTTAATCGCACGGATTTTCTTTTGTCCGCTTGCAGTTTCTACTTCTTCTCTTAGTTCTTTGGCATTAGCCACAAGATCCATAGAAGAAAGAAGTTCCTTAACCGCTTCGGCACCCATCCCAGCCCTGAAATTGCTTCCGAACTTGTCAATACTTTCACGGTATTCTTTCTCATTTAACACCTGTTTCAGAGAAAGGGGTGTGCTTCCGGGATCAATAACGATATAAGATGCAAAGTACAATACCTTTTCAAGGGCCCTGGGGGACATATCAAGAAGAAGACCCATGCGACTCGGTATACCTTTAAAATACCAAATGTGTGAAACAGGAGCAGCCAGTTCAATATGGCCCATACGCTCACGGCGTACTTTTGAACGGGTCACCTCAACTCCGCATCTGTCACAAATTATCCCCTTATATCTAACGCGTTTATACTTACCACAATGACACTCCCAATCCCTTGTAGGACCAAAAATCCTTTCACAGAACAAACCGTCACGCTCAGGCTTTAAAGTCCTGTAGTTTATGGTTTCAGGCTTTTTAACCTCTCCTCTTGACCATTCACGGATCTTTTCCGGGGAGGCAAGACCTATTTTTATAGCATCAAAATTGTTTAACTCAAACATCGCCTGTCCACCTCCTATATTTCATCATCATCAACAACATCTTCACTTTCATCTATACCGAGGATATCGCCGACACTTTTCTCGTCAAGTTCTGTGCCTTCTGACAAATCACTGATATCAAGAGAATCAATCTCAAACTCCTCGTCAATGACATTTTGCCCTTCTTCATCTTCAAGATCAATATATGACATGTTTTCATCTTCACGGCCTTCTATATTGACATCGAGTTCTTCCAAATCATCATATACTGATTCTTTTATTTCGATTTCTTCTCGCCTGTCACTGAATACTTTCACATCCAGTGCAAGACTCTGAAGCTCCTTCATAAGAACCTTAAATGACTCCGGAATACCCGGTTCAGGCACATTCTCACCCTTAACAATTGCTTCATAGGTTTTAACACGACCAACCACGTCATCGGATTTAACGGTAAGAACTTCCTGAAGCGAATAGGCTGCACCATAGGCGGCTAGAGCCCAAACCTCCATCTCACCGAAACGCTGACCGCCGAATTGAGCTTTTCCGCCCAAAGGCTGCTGAGTTACCAACGAGTATGGTCCCGTTGAACGGGCATGAATCTTGTCATCAACCAAGTGAGCCAGTTTAAGATAATACATATAACCTACTGTTACACGGTTATCGAAGGGTTCACCGGTTCGTCCATCGTATAGAACAGTTTTTCCGTCTTCCGGAAGTCCTGCTTTTGCCAAGGTCTCAAAAATATCTTCTTCTCTTGCTCCGTCAAATACGGGAGAAGCTATCTTCCACCCCAGCACCTTAGCTGCATAACCTAGATGCACCTCCAGTACCTGCCCAATATTCATACGGGAAGGAACGCCCAGAGGATTCAGAACTATCTGTAACGGCGTACCGTCGGGTAAGAAAGGCATGTCCTCCATAGGTAGAATTCTTGAAATAACACCTTTGTTACCATGGCGTCCGGCCATTTTATCTCCCACCGAGATTTTTCTCTTTTGGGCTATATAAACACGTACAAGCATATTTACACCGGGTGGCAGCTCATCACCGTTTTCTCGGGTAAACACCTTAACATCAACAATAATACCAGATTCACCATGAGGAACTCTTAATGAAGTATCACGTACTTCACGTGCCTTTTCGCCAAATATTGCACGAAGCAATCTTTCTTCGGCAGTAAGCTCAGTTTCACCTTTTGGTGTAACCTTTCCTACCAGAATATCACCGGAACGAACCTCTGCTCCTATTCTGATAATTCCGCGTTCATCCAGATCCTTCAAGGAATCCTCACCTACGTTGGGGATATCACGGGTAATTTCTTCAGGCCCCAGCTTAGTATCACGGGATTCTGACTCGTATTCCTCAATATGAATAGAGGTATATACATCATCACGAACAAGCTCTTCGGAAATAAGAATAGCATCCTCATAGTTATAACCCTCCCAAGTCATAAAACCTATAAGAATATTCTTACCAAGAGCAATTTCACCATTGTCAGTTGATGGACCGTCAGCCAGAATATCGCCGATTTCAACCTTTTCGCCCCTCTTAATGATAGGCCTCTGATTAATACAAGTACCCTGATTGGAGCGCTTATATTTTAACAGCTTATATTGATCTTTCTGTCCCTTGCTTGTTTTAATGACAATTTCGCTGGCTGTAACCTTTTCAACCACACCGGCGTTTTTAGCGACAATACAAACACCCGAGTCTTTAGCAGCACGATATTCTATACCGGTACCCACTATAGGAGCCTGTGGCCTAATTAGAGGCACTGCCTGACGTTGCATGTTCGAACCCATCAATGCACGGTTGGCGTCATCATTCTCAAGGAACGGAATCATTGCTGTGGCCACTGAAACCAATTGCTTCGGAGAAACGTCCATATAGTCGACCTTGTTCTTGTCAACCTCCAGAATTTGGTCCAAAAAGCGACAGCCGACACGTTTGCTTATGAAGTATCCATCTTTATCCAATGGTTCATTTGCTTCGGCAACCATGTAGACATCTTCCACATCAGCAGTCATATATTCAGTTATTTCGGTAACACGTCCGTTTTTCTTGTCGACCTTACGGTAAGGCGATTCGATAAATCCATAGTCATTTATACGGGCAAATGTGCTTAATGAACCTATTAGGCCGATATTAGGGCCTTCAGGCGTCTCTATTGGGCACATACGGCCATAATGGGAATGGTGAACGTCACGAACCTCGAAGCTCGCACGATCACGGGAAAGGCCTCCAGGCCCCAATGCGCTTAAACGACGCTTATGGGTTAGCTCTGCCAAAGGGTTTGTTTGGTCCATAAACTGAGATAACTGGCTGGACCCGAAGAATTCCTTAATAGCAGCAGCAACCGGACGAATATTTATTAATGCCTGTGGTGTAACGGCGTCAATATCCTGGATGGTCATTCTTTCTCTGACCACTCTTTCCATACGAGCAAGCCCGATACGGAACTGATTTTGGAGAAGTTCACCTACAGAGCGTAAACGACGGTTTCCTAAGTGGTCAATATCGTCTGTATGACCTACGCCATGATCTAGATTCAAGATATAATTAACAGATGCTACTATATCTTCTTTGGTAATGTTTTTTGGCATTAAAGCATCACGATTATCCTTAATAACGGAAATAAGCTGTGCTTCCTTTGCTCCCTTATTATCATCTAAGATTGTTTTAAGTACATCATAACGTACCCTCTCATTAATCTCAGCCAAAGCAGGATCAAAAGAAATATAGTCTTTAATGTCAACGGTCAAATTGCCTATAACGTTTACAGATCTGCCGTCTACATCAACAAATACGTTATTTATGCCTGAATTCTGGATTTTCCATGCCATATCCTCATTAATTTCTTCACCGGCTTTAACCAGAACCTTTTTATTATTTATATTCTTAATATCCTCAGCAGCAATCTGATTACGGATACGATTGGCAAGTGATAACTTTTTATTAAACTTATAACGCCCTACATTTGACAGGTCATATCGCCTGGGGTCAAAAAATAAATTATTCAATAAAGTAGATGCGCTTTCTTCGGTGGGTGGCTCTCCGGGACGTAAACGTTTGTATACTTCGAACAAGCCCTCTTCCCTGCTCTTAGTTGCATCTTTTGTTATGGTAGCCTGCAACTTTGTTTCTTCTCCTAATAAACCGAGAAGCTCAGCGTCGGTACCAAACCCTAGTGCGCGCAAAAGCTGTGTAATAGGTAGCTTTCTTGTTCTGTCTATACGAACATAAATGACCTCTGCCGAATCGGTTTCATATTCAAGCCAGGCTCCACGATATGGGATAACAGTATTTGAAAAAAGATTATTACCGTTCTTATCCTTCTCTTTTGAGTAATAGACTCCAGGAGAACGGACCAATTGACTTACAATGACACGCTCTGCACCGTTTATTACAAAGGTTCCTGTGTCGGTCATCAGCGGAAAATCTCCCATAAAGATTTCC
>CAYUZC010000197.1:1600-4344 GCA_964449525.1 uncultured Ruminiclostridium sp. | reverse complement strand
TTAACGGCAAAACAATAGCTATAATCAGTGAGAACCGATATGAATGGTGTGTATCTTATTTGGCCGTTGCAAACGGTACAGGCGTTGTTGTTCCGCTAGATAAGGAATTGCCTGAATACGAAATGTTTTCACTCCTAGAAAGAAGTGATGCAAGCGCAGTTTTTTGTTCAAAGGGATATCTGGATGTTCTTATAAGAAAAAAATCGAGCTTATCCTGTCTTAAAAACATTATTTGCTTTGATCTTGAAAAAAGTGATAAAGATATCCTCTCATATGAAGAGTTGCTTATAAGCGGAAAAGTATTGCTTGATAATAACAATCTGACTTTTATCAATGCACCGATAGATAATGATTCTATGAATATGCTGATTTTTACTTCCGGTACCACCGACCAAAGCAAAGGAGTAATGCTGAGCCACCGGAATATCGCTTCCGATATTATGGCTGTTTCACAGCTACTGTATGCCGATAACAACGACCTTATCATGTCCATACTACCTTTGCACCACACATATGAATGCACTGCTGGTTTCCTGACAATGGTATACTTAGGTGTTACAATCTGCTTCTGCGAGGGCATAAGATATATTACCAAGAATCTTCAGGAATATAAGCCCTCAATGATAATGAGTGTGCCATTAATTCTGGAAAATGTTTATAATAAGGTTGTAAAAAAAGCACGGAAGGAAAAACGCATAGGGGCTTTAAAATTCGGTCTCATAGCCTCAACTATTCTTCTGAAGTTGAATATAGATGTACGAAGACAGCTGTTCAGTGAAGTTTTGGATAATATGGGAGGCAATCTGCGTTTGGTTATTTCCGGAGCCGCAGCATTAAACCCTAAGGTTAGCAAGGCTCTTAGAGCAATGGGTTTCAATATAATGCAGGGATACGGTCTTACTGAATGCTCCCCCATTGTTTCTGTAAACCGACTTGATTATTATCGCGACAAATCTGCGGGCTTGCCATTGGAAGGAATTGAGGTTGCCATAGATAATGCCGGCTTCGATGGTATAGGTGAAATAAAGATTAAAGGCCCCATCACTATGCTTGGCTATTACAAAAACCCTGAAGCCACCAATGCGGTAATTCGCGATGGATGGTTTTATACAGGAGATAATGGTTATATAGACAAATACGGCTTTTTGTACATATCCGGTCGTCAGAAGAATGTAATAGTGACCAAAAACGGTAAGAATATATTTCCAGAGGATGTAGAGCTTTATCTAAACAAAAGTGAATATATAAAGGAGTCCATCGTCTATGGCGTTGACAATTCAAATGACTCTGATACCATTGTATGCGCAAAGATTGTTCCGAATATGGATGTTTTAGTAGAAAAATTCGGGAGAGTACCAGTTCAGGACGAGCTTAATAAGCTGATAAAGCAAGAAGTAATGAAAGTGAATAAAAAACTTTCATCCTATAAGAAAATCAGACATTTTGAAATTCGTGAAGGTGAATTTGAGAAAACTACTACTAAAAAAATAAAGCGACAGGTAGAATTAATTTCATTGAAAACCATTGGAGATATGTTCAAGGTTTTTAATAAAAAGGAAAAAAATTAGTGTGACCTTAAGGAGAACTTATGATAAAAACCACATTTCATACTCACAGTCGTTTCGATGACGGGCAGGAAGAGCTTGAATCATATATAAAAGCAGCCTTGGAGAAAAATTTTCAGGTTTTCGGCTTTTCTGCCCACGCTCCTGTTAATTTTGAAAGTGATTGGCACATGAAACAAGAATGCTTTGATGAATATGTTGATACAACCAAACTCTTAAAAGAAAAGTATAAGAATGATATCGAAATCTATACAGGTCTGGAAGCCGATTACTATGATGGCTGCATAGATTGGCGCAAAAAGAGAGGTATCGAGTATACCATCGGTGCGGTTCACTTTCTGGTGGACGAAAGAACAGGGTATAATATGCCCATAGACGGGACAAGAAAAGAGTTTGAGAGTACCCTTGATGTTGGATTTGGCAACGATATCCACGCCTTAATCAAATCCTATTTTACCGAAATCAGAGAAATGCTTATGAAGATGACTCCAAACATTGTTGCTCATTTGGATGTCATACGTAAAAACAATTCCAATAATGCTTTTTTTAACGAAGATGACGATATATATCGGGAGGAGATTTTTAAAACCCTGGATATAATCTCTCTAACCAATACTATTATCGATGTGAACACCGGTGGCATATCCAGAGGTTATGTGAAAACTCCGTATCCAAGTATATGGGTGTTGGAAGCATGTCGTGATATGGATATCCCCGTAATGGTGAATTCAGATTGCCATCACCCGAAAAATATTGATTTTTATTATGACGAAGCCTATGCTATATTGAAAAGTGTAGGAATTAATAAGCAACGTATCCTTTATAAAAACGAATGGTGCGATGTTAGCATATAATAATTGTCCTTGAAAGGATTTGGCAGTATATGAAAGTGATACACCTTATCGGAGGCGGAGATGAGGGAGGCGCAAAAAGTCATGTCTTACAGCTTATTAAAGAGCTTGGAAAGCATATCGATGCAACCCTTATCAGCTTCAGGAAGGGTAAATTCCATGACGATGCGGTTGCAATGGGTATTGACGCTCGTATTGTAAAAACAGGAAATATCTTTCTTGACCTTCGTAAAACTCTCAAGCTGGTAAAATCAGGTCAATATGATATAATTCACTCCCACGGAGCCAAGGCTAATATGATGGCTTCAATTATCAAACGTATTACCGG
>CAYUZC010000197.1:0-1500 GCA_964449525.1 uncultured Ruminiclostridium sp. | reverse complement strand
ACTCCCACGGAGCCAAGGCTAATATGATGGCTTCAATTATCAAACGTATTACCGGCGTACCGGTAGTCACCACCGTACACAGTGACTATCACCTTGATTATATGCACAGTCTGCTAAAAAAATTAACCTTCGGTTTAATCAACATGATTTCATTGAGGCGAATAGATTACCATATTAGTGTGTCCGGCAACCTGAAAGAAATGCTAAAGGACAGCGGGTTTGATCCTCAGCATCTTTATTCTGTAAATAACGGCATATCCTTTGATAATGGAATCGCTCCATGTACACGAAACGAATTTTTTGAACGCTTTAAAGTACCATTTTCAGATGATTGCGTTCTTATAGGAATTATGGCAAGGCTTCATCCCGTCAAGGATCATGAAACCTTTTTGCGAGCCGCCGCAGAAGTTATAAAGGCTAATTCCGATGCCCGATTTTTAATAGCCGGCCCCGGCGATGAACTCATGGGGCATTTAAAACAATTTGCCGATAAGCTAGGACTGACGCCATATGTGTATTTTACAGGTATGGTGGAGAAACCCTATGACTTTTTTCAAATAATAGATATTAATGTCCTAACCTCCATCAGTGAGGGCTTTCCCTATGTTGTTCTTGAAGGTGCACGGTTTTCTAAGGCCTTTGTCAGCACACGTGTAGGGGGATTAAGTGAGCTTGTCGAATCAGGAGTGAATGGTTATCTTGTTGAGCCAAAAGATTGGAAATCTCTTGGAGTATATCTTTCGGAACTATCGCTTGATAAAAATAAGCGTGAGCTCATGGGCGAGAGATTAAAAGTTATGGCAGAAGCCGAGTTTTCGTTAAGGAAAATGTGCGAAAGTCAGCTGTCTATATATGAAGCTATAATAAAAGAAGTAAAGAAGAATAAGCTCGACTGCAAGAAATTTGACATCACGTTGCTTGGCTATTACGGATATAAAAACAGCGGTGATGAAGCTATTCTTAAATCAACCCTTGACGCATTCCGGAAAATTGACCCGGAGCTTACTTTTCTGGTTTTCTCAAAAAAGCCCCGGGAGACCAAGAAGCTATACTCTGTTGACTCTGTTAATCGGTTCAATCTTTTTAAGGTTGTAAGTATATTGAAAAAATCAAGGCTCTTTTTAGCAGGCGGTGGCAGTCTTATTCAGGACAATACCAGCACCCGCTCAATCTGGTATTATCTTACCGTCCTTAAAATGGCAAAAAGACTTGGTACGAAAACAATGCTGTTTGCCAATGGTATCGGCCCCATAAAACGATCCTTCAACCGGCGGCTTGCAGGAAAAGTACTCAATGAGTTGCAAGCAATAAGCTTACGAGATGCTGAGTCGTTCAATGAAATTAAGTCATTAGGGATTAATGAGCCTGATATCTATGTATCTTCAGACCCGGCAGTTCTGTTAGAAACCGCCGACGAAAACAAAGTCGATGAACTTATCTCAATAGAGAATATCCCTACCGAAAAGCCCTTAATCGGATTCTCTATTCGTAAATGGGCTA
>CAYUZC010000196.1:0-4368 GCA_964449525.1 uncultured Ruminiclostridium sp. | reverse complement strand
AGGCGAGATTTTGTACACGAGATTATTATACTGCTACCAAACATGTTCGCGGAGCTGACAAAAAGGGATATGATTACTGACGCGGAACGCATTCTGGAGGTATTCAGCCGTTTTTATCCGGAGCTGCTGGATCGGTCCGCACACTTAGAGATAATGGAAAACATGCCTGGCCAGGTATCCAATGGATTCAAACAGGCGCTAAAGTCGCAGGAGCAACACGGCAGTTCAGCGTCAGTAGAGCTTGCCTTCGTATTATTAGAAGTCATGGAAGGGTATCTGGAGCCGCACCATAAAAGGCTGAAAAAGAGGATTTCCGCTATTCGGAAAGCCCTACTAAAGGGATAAGGAAATAGTAATCCTGCGGATGGAAATTGCCGTTTACGTCTCCTTGAAGGATTCTTGCTCTAAGCTTGCTTACTCCTGTGGAAAGACTGTGTATTCGCCTTCTTCTGTTATTACTATACCATCTTCTTCCAGAGAAATTAAAAACGTACCCTTAATGGAAAGCTCCCCATCTTCTTCGACAACACTTCCGCTTAAGAGAAGTTGGGCTTCACCTGAAATACCGTCCTCATCGACTTTTTCGCTATAACCTACATTGAAGGAACCATTATCTAACTTTTTGATTATAAGGGGGCTGAACTCATACTCTTCTCTATCGTAATCATTGCTGCCTATTAACATTCCCTCCATAATATCAATGTCCAGTTCCCAGTTCCCGTCCTCTTCAAATTCAATTACCATAGGTGCCGGTGAAGCCATAATTTCAGCGATTGCCTCTTTCATGTCTAGACCAGGGGGTAGATCCTCTTCGGGGATATTTTCAAAACCTTCCATGCGTGTAAAGAGTATAGTTCCTTCCCAATACCCGACAATTTCGGAAAGCTGAGCATCGGTTTTTACGTTTTTGGGTAACTGATTGGAGGGTTTTTCTTCGTCAGGCTTTTTATTATCTTCAGTCTTGCTATCATTATCTTTTTTGCTGTCATTATCTTTTTTAGTGTCTTTATCAATTGAAGCGGAGCTTGATTTATTATCCTTTGGATTATCATCATTACGCCCGGAGGAGTCTTTTGGGCGTAATGCTATCATGATCCCGCTAATGATAATGGCTAGAACGACCAGCCCAATGATGCCCCATAAGAACATTCCACGGCTTCCGGTCCTTCTTTGTATATTCCCCGTATTCATTTCCTGAGAAAATTGGGTAAACTGATTATTGCCACCGGGGCGAGGTTGGGGTGTACCCGGGGATGCGAAGTTCTGAGTTTGAGAAGCTCCCGGATGATAGGGGGGAGGGCTCGCATTCTGCTGAGGCGAGTTATATCCCTGTGAAATAGTATTAGGGCCCGCATACTGTCTTTGCTGAACGGGGGGTATATTTTGCCCCGGTTGAGTAGGCTGGTTATTGTACTGTGCTCCGACCTGCCCCGGCGGTACCGGAGGAGTATATTGCTGGGGTTGCGGGGGTATAGGGGGCACACTGGTATTAGGGCTTTGCTGCCCGGTGCTTTCTTTTGTATTGGTTAAACTCTTCCCGCAAGCCGTGCAGAACATATCACCTGAATCTAGTTGTGTGCCGCAATGAACACAAAATTTCATATTTATTCCTCCTTTTTTAGTTCTTCTTAGTGGCTGAAATGGTATATGAATAAGAGGCCGTTTGATCTGCAAAGGTGCTTTCTCCCTGGCAGGTTACTACACCTTTATTCTTCTTGAAATATAGGTCAAAGCCTCCACCTAATATTCCTTCTGAAGGAGTAAGGTGTAATACTCCGTCATCCCACGTTCCTTTATAGAAAATTGTGCCTCCGAACTGAGAGTTCTCTGTATAGAATCCTATTTCAGCTGTATCTTCTCCTGTCTTTGTGATGGTCATGGTTCCGGTATGAGTTCCTTCAACACCCTCAAATGATTTCCTGTACTGCTCTATTAAGTCTTCCGAACCTTCAACGTCCTCCATTTGGGAGATCAGATCATCAAGATATGGGGTTTGGAAGTTGGACACAGTCTGGACCATATCAAATTTCCCGATAACATCTTCGAACCTCAGTTCATCACCAAGCTTTGCTATTTTTCCATCAGGACCGTATTCACTGCTTCCGTCGGGCATATCTATTCTTTCGACTATGTAAGCAGTGTATTCGTCCTCTTCTTCCTCAGATATCTTGCTTTTATCCTTAGGCTTGATGTCTTTTAGTGGAATCTCAACCTCGGCCAGAGAAACCTCTTCACGGTGGCGGTATTCCGCTCCGCCGGGACCGGTAATGATGATATCATATCCGGAAAGAATATCTCTAGGGTCCGGAATGCTCCAGTCGGGAGGGGTAATAACTAAATAATCTTCATCGATTTCAATAGTAGGCTCTTCGGGCTGGCGAAGAAGGTAAACCTGATATGTAGCGCTTTGCTCATCAGCAGAAACCTCTTCGATCTGTGCCTGTATTTCCATTAGAGTAATTAAGCCGGAGGTACTCACAGGAAGCATAAAAATTTCTTTATCAAAATCAACGGTTGTGGTTTTTGAACCATCCACAAAATTTCGTGTTATAAAATAGTTATCCCAAGGGAGCTTGCCCTTGACAGCCAATCTGTATTCAACGGGTTTCCCGTCGGCCCCTTTACTGTCAATTTTAAAATCCTGAAATCCAACAGATAAGGGTTGCCACTTCATATTTATTTCAGCCATAGGCTTATCAGCATTTAGCACTATATCCTCAATTTTAGGTGAGGTGTATTGTATTCTGGAATACATTGCTTCGTAGTTCTGTTGACAGAATGCAATAAAATCTTTGCTGTAGGGTTGCCCGAAGGAAGCATCACTTACATTAGCCGTTTGCTGGCGTAGCATAAGATTGAAAATATCATCCAACACTCGGGACGATAGGCTAAATCGTTTTAATAGAGCTGCTATAAGATCGTTAGGATTACCTGGATAATATCGGTCACGCAAAAAGTCAATCCAATGGGAAGCTATATAACCGTGATTTCTAAGATAGTCCTTATTATCGCTATTGTCGTTCCACAAGGATGGCTCCAATAAAGACCTTGAGTAAAAATATTCAAAATAATTGCGATCAGTTAATACGGTAGTTTGAGTTGAGTCTATTACTTTTCCCCCGGTCTCGCTTGAAAAGTAATCAAAGGCTTCCTTTTCCAACGATACAGCCATTGCTTCCCAGAACATAGTAAATTCGTCAGAATCAAAGGTTACCGCCCTGCTCTGAACTACATGAAACAATTCATGAGTTATTGTAAGGATAAGGTTCGAAGTAGCTTCAGTTCCTGTTTCTGTAGCCGAATGAGGCATTTTTGTCTTGTTTCCGGCATTGATATGGATGAAGGGCCTATATGTATACAGGTTCATGCTGATTCCTAATGTTTCTTTACCATGACCCTCCGGCCATTTGTCCAATACAACTATGTCCACATTGTATCCCGGTGTGTCAAATCCCCTAACACCAAATAGATATTTATCAGCCAAGGCCAGGGCTTTCGTGGTTTGAACTACCTCTGCCGGCCAGTAGTTTGCTTGACTCCAATTGACATCCTTCATTTTACGGGCAAGCTCAACATATTCCGGGTCACTGTAGAGTGCTTTTTTTATACCGTTTAGATAGCCCATCATCTCGTAGCCGCTTTTAAAATTTTTAGTAGCTTGAAGTGCGGCAGCATTGAGAGAACCATTGGGGTTAAGGCCGTGTTTTTCCATAATAGATGTGATTTTTTCGGAATATTGTTTTAATACATCGGACATTAATGTCTCAGGCCAGTATACATCGTATGAGGAATTTTCACCATTATAGACAATACGATGAAAATCTATACCCTTATATAGCGAATCCAGGCCTTCATGGCCGCGTTCGATAAGATGCTGTACCCCGGTTCCGGCTGCCAGGCCAATTATAATCGCACCGATAATTGAGTTTTGGCTGGTTTGACAAGATAACACAGAACCGTTTACTTTGGAAGGAAGCAATGAAACAGAACCATCATCCCCGATTCTGATAGCTTGGGTGAATTCCCAGAGCTCCTGGTCTATATCTAGTTTAGATAAATCCATCTCCACATTGATTAATCCCGGCATCCGTTCATCGGAATTCATGCCACCATTAACCTTATACCCGCCCAGTAAGAGCCAATCAGCATCGACATATTTCTCGGTGATCTCCATTATTTTATCATCATTTATTTTTTCGGCTGTAAATTCGCGGTCCTTATCAAGGGCATTTTCAGGGGCAGATATTGTTAATCCATCTGTAGGAGTAGCTTTAAAGGCCTTTGTCCCTGAAACTGGCATTGGAGCAGGATTTGTGCCGGGATTGGTTGAAAGGTACTCTGACATCCATTCCTCAGACAATACCGAGA
>CAYUZC010000195.1:0-4404 GCA_964449525.1 uncultured Ruminiclostridium sp. | reverse complement strand
CAGACCGTAGCTTAAGGCGAGGCTTAAAATCTCCTCTTCTCTCTTTAGGTCCGGATCCTCAGGATTATCTTTAAGCGCATATGTAAGCTTTTGAATACGGGATTTTATTTCCCTTGCGAAAGCTCCTTTAAGAGATAAATCTTTTTCTAGGCTTTCAATATCATAAGCCTTACGAGTAGCATTCCGGATTTTCAGATATAGCCAATTTTCCGCAAAAAGGGACGTCAGTATATCCTCCTCTAAAGAGAGCTCTGTGAGACCCTTAAGATTAATACGCACAATATCTCTTTCGGGATTAAAATGCTCTAGATGTCTTAATACTCTCATTTTGACTTCTTCGAGAGTCTTTAAGCCGGTTATGTTAATATCCTCATCATGATAAACCCTTATAGCAGTATCAAACCTCTCTGCCTGTAGGTTTTTGTCACTCCCAACCGTAACTAAAAAGGCTCCGTGCTCACCTGTTTCATCAAATCCCAGAGGCTCGGAACTACCCGGGTTATATGTGTTTTTCAAGGGATAATCATTACGATTATTGTGAAAATGGCCCAGTGCATAGTAGTCATATCCCAATGCTCCAAGTTCACCTGACGTAACGGGTTTGTATTCATTTCCGGCAAAATCCATATCCAAGGTGCCATGAAACATAAAAATATTGAAAAAGCTTTCTTTTGTTGCCGACACCACAGATAAATCGGGTTTGCCTTCCTTGAAGTTTGAAAAACCCATCCCATAAATATTCACATTTAAATCATCAAGTATCAAATTAGCATTATTAGGGGATAGAATTGAGACATTAGAAGGCCATTCCCAATTTTTATACCAGGAGTTTAATAAGTAAGGATCGTGATTGCCGGGAATTATCACAACGGGCACTTCAACTTGGGAAAGAACCATATAGAGCCATTCCATGGTGCTTTTAACAACAGATCCATGCTCATACAGATCACCTGATATTAAAAGAAAATCCACTTTTTCTTTCTTTGCTCGTTTTAATATATTTAAAAAAGCATCTCTGATATCCCTTCTTCTGGTATCGCCATATGAGCCTGAACCATACTCACGGAAAGGTGCGTCAAGATGAATATCTGCACAATGAATAAATTTTAGAGTTTTCAATTCTCTCACTCCTCTGTTAGAATCACTGCCTGTGCTGCTGCGTAGTCACGGCTGTGGGTTAAACTGATATCTATGGCATTTGACCCCAGTATCTTGTAAATACGCTCTGCTTCTCCATACAGATTGATTATTGGCTTTCCGTTTTCATCGTTTAATACCTCAATATCCAGAAATGATATACCTTTGGAAATTCCCGTGCCAAGAGCCTTCGCCACAGCCTCCTTTGCACAGAACCTTGCTGCATAGCTCTGTAGAGAGCCTTTCCCTCTGTCTTCACAATAAGCCCTCTCATTTGCTGTAAAGACTTTATTTTTAAAGCTATCACCGTTATTCAGAGCTCTTGAAATCCTATCCAGCTCGATTATGTCTATTCCACAACGTATATTCATAGTATCTCCCAAGGATATAGTAAAAGAGCACAGACCAGGTAAAAAGTCTGTACTCAAGCTGGCGTCCCGTATAGGAATCGAACCCACATTAATGGAACCGGAATCCATCGTCTTATCCATTAGACTAACGGGACATGTTTTATGCATTCAACGAAATGCCGTCTTTAATTATACATTCTTTGAATGATGATTTCAAGCGGTTAAGCCCCCGCCCGGTTAAATGACCTTATATGTTTATACATAGTCTGGCTCATTAATGATGTGCTTAAATTTGCCGCTTTTTTCGTGTTGTTTTGGGTCTTCCTCTGAAAGATAAACCTCTATGTTTATTACTTTATGAGTGGCAAGGAAGGTTTTTAAAGCACGGCAAGCCTTATCAAATACTTCACTTTTGCTATAACCATCTGCCGGAACTACTCTCAATTCAAGCCTATTCTCTTTATGGGCCACCAACTGAAATCTCTGAATTTCATGTATTTCTTTGAGTATCGCATAAATTGCAAGCGGAGCAATTTTTATCTCTTCATCGCTTTCTCTGAATGTTATAATATCATCGGTACGTCCTTCGAGAGTCAACCAAGGAGACGGATTGCCACACGCGCAAGGCTCGTGGTGCATCACAACTCTATCTGTTACTTCATAGCGAATAAACGGTTGGGTATAATTAAACAAATTTGTCATAAGGATTTTATCCGATTTTACCCCATCCGGCACTTGTCTATTATCATTGTCAACAGCTTCAACTATTATCCAGTCATCATTAATATGGAAATTATGTTCTGTACATTCACACGCAATTGTTCCTCCCTCGGTACATGAATATGAAGTCTGAACATAACATTTAAACGCGTCTGAGAGCCTCTCACGTAATTTTTCACTTAAATATTCGCCGCCGGTCATAATTATCACCGGATTTATATGAAGCCGTCCGCTTTTTTGCTCATCGATTAAAAGCTCAAGAATGCTGGGGTAGCCACCAAGCATCGCAGGCTGAAATGCATTAAGCTCGCTAACAATCCTCGGTATCGGTAAAAGTGCGCTGGTTACTGCCATCTGCCTCTTTTTCCATGGCATTGAAAGTAGCCTATATCGTACCGAACTGTTCCCTAAATAGAATCCGCCTGTTGCAAATATACCAATTGTCTTTTTCTTACTTGTAAAGAATGCCTTCAAATCTTGTTTTCTGGCAAACGCACGCGTCGCATTAATTCCGCCCATTATACTATTAGAATTGTTGTCGCATATTGTAATAAGGGGATTACCAGTGGATCCGCTAGTTGTAAAAACAAGGTATTTGTTTTTGAATTTGCGCCCTATGTTATCTAAGTCTTTCATAAACTCATTAACATCAGATAAGGTTATAGAACGATCAGTCAACCAGTCATCGAAATTTTCCATCAACTCTATTTTATTGACCGGTGGCAAATCAGTAAGTTTGAAATCGTCACCTATATTTTTGTAGTGTTCTCTGTAATATGGACTATTTTCCTTTGCATGAGTTACTATTTCTCGGAGTCTGGCGTCGCGTGTTTTAATCTTTTTTATATCACTGAACCTTTTATAATCCAAACAAAGTTTCATCGCTTTTAGAATTCCGATTTTTTTCATTCTTCCTACTCCTTTAATTCGCTTTGCCTATCCAAAAGATTATAGGTATGCTACAAATCTTGAATATTCATCTTCTGTAACTCATCATTTCTTTTTATTCGTTCACGACAAGCAACATAAATCGCCAGTAAAATAACTGTTGGAATATTAGAAATAAGAAACGTAGATGCTATCGTAATAAAAGTATCCCAACTGCTCATATCATCGAAAACTGCAATATTTAAAACAGTAAGGAAAGAAAAAGCAAAAGATATTGCAGGTAATATTAGTCCTAACCATTTATTGCTCTTTTTTGATAAAAATAATTGTAACCATATTACTCCCGCAATAAATAGCAATAAAATTATAAAGTTTATTGGAATGAACATCTATTTACCCTCCAATTTTATTTTTTTATATTCATTAATTAAAATTTTTGCTGTATCAAAATCAACCTTTTCATTTACTGCAAGGCGCTTAATTAAAGCAACATACGGTTCATTTGCCGTGTTTTCACTAATTTGAATTTTTTGTATCAGCTTATCAAGCCTAAGCCTAACCGTCGGATAAGTTACATTATATTGATTGGCTATCTCTTTTAAAGATCCGGATGCCAGTATGAATTTTTTGATAAATGATATATCTTCATCATCAAGATTTACCATCCATTCAGGCACAACTTCAATCGACATAGAATCACCCCTTTAATATTATTAAGCATAACCTATAATAATGTTAAAGTCAATATTAAATTTTCCTTCAATAAAATTAATCCAAACTTTTCTACGGTTGCACATCATAAGAATAATGCGCACTAATTTGTAGTGTACTTGATGTAATTCTGAGTGCCAGCGAAGAATCTATTACGTCTAACAGAGAGCGGTCGCAAGAATCTCATTTCGAACGCCTTTAAGCACCTAGCTCTAAAATATTAATTTCCCCGCTAAGCGGCATTCCTCCGCGTTCGCTCCGTCATGCTCGGCGAGAGGTCTTTTGCTCACGGGTCGCTCAATCTTTTCGAATATTGTCACTGTACGGTGGTCTTCCCTTCGAAGATGCCGGCTTATCTCACTGAGAAACCTTGCGGCCGTAACACTGCTTGTGTGGAGTGAAGCGACAACAGAAGCAGATGTACGTCCCATGCAAGGCTTGCCCAAGAAGACGAAGTCTGATTGGTTGCAAGCTACTGCGGCACCCGCTTTATATGGTTCAACAGATCAAGTGCCATATGTTACATTGATAGGAAACGCTGGTGCGCTCAAACGCTATTGAGCGGATGTACCTGTTGCGATTTAAAGCGAAGCATGGA
>CAYUZC010000194.1:0-4420 GCA_964449525.1 uncultured Ruminiclostridium sp. | reverse complement strand
ATCCGGGTTAAGGTCTATAATAGCTTCAATATTGAGCTGTTCTCCTGTAGGGAGTTTAGGTATATCGGAGGTTTCTTCGGGATAATTGCAGTAATCACTGACAGCAATAATTCTACCGCCGGATTCCAATGCAAATAAGATTTCAGTATTAGATGGCATCAATGAAACAATCTTTTCGGGGGTTTTGTCAAAGCTGACCGCAACACCTCTGCTGTCTGTTATTATCTGTGTTTCATTGGTTTTTGGCTGGAACCCACAGGATAAAAGTGAGAAGATTAATGTGATAATAAAAATAATTGATAGAATCTTTTTCATTTGAAAGACCCCTTTCGCTTTCTGTAATTACCAATCAATGTATGGTTTCTTCCAAATGAAAAACTCCGCTTTTGGGCGGAGTAAAAGGTCAGACAATACATATTTTCATAATTTTACTCTTAAGCCCCAGAAGAAACATTCATCACGGCAGGTCTACCGACTTTGCGTCATCCTACTCAGGCACCTTCCCATAAAGTTTTATTAAAACCCATTACAGTGGTATTCGCCCTTTCGTCAGCTTCACGGTTGCTGGGACAGTCCGGGGTTTTCACCCTGTTCCCTATTAAGCATCTTAATGCACCGTCATGCATTATTTGATTGTATAACAATTATAATCATATCATTTATTTAATTCAAGGGTGAATGATTCTACTCGTATTCAACAACGTCGACCCAATGAAGCAGGAACTCTTTTTCCTCGGGTTTCCCCTTAACTGATTGGGACGCCGCAACTATGGGTAGCCATTTCTGGACATATTGTTTGGGGGTATCACTCTTCTTGCAGAACATGTTAAGGTATTTATCTGCATTTTTGGTGTCACCGGAAAGACAGAACAAAAGATATGTCCTTGCTACGTCTGCACTGGCGTTTCCCTGAGTAGCGTGGGACCAGTCAAGAATATATGGTATGCCTTCATTGTTGATTATTATATTTGTAGGGTTAAAGTCACCGTGGCAAACCTTTTTATGATTAGGCATGGCCTCTAAACGAGTATGGAGCTCATATCGAGTTGTGGCATCTAGTCCGGTCTCTGAAATCTTTCTTTGCATTTTATCCTTCAGCTTATTAAGATTCGGTGCTTTTTGAGCATGAGTAACCATCTGTAAATCAACAAAAAGCTCCAGATATTCATCATATTTTTCAGGGTTCTCCTCCATCAATTGTGCAAGAGTTACCCCTTCTATAAATTCAGTGACAATAGCCCATTTACCTTCGATCATCCCAACCTCAATAAGCTTAGGAATTTGAAGCTCAGTTTCCTCAACCCTTGCATGATTAAGAGCTTCATTGAGTATATTGGCCTTGGAATAGCCCTCATCGAAAACCTTGATGGCTAAATCTCCATCCCGGTATACGGTTTTATCAGTTCTGACAGCAATTATTTTATCCAGCTTCATCTCTTTCCCTCCTAAACTTTCTTATTGGTTCCGTAATAAGCGTTAAGATACATCTGCTTAATCTCGCTCATAAGCGGGTAACGCGGATTGGCGCCTGTGCACTGGTCATCAAAGGCCTGATCAACCATATCGTCTAGGCTGTCTAAAAATACTTTTTCATCAATTCCATATTCTTCTATAGTATTCTTAATATTAATTTTCGCTTTTAGTTCATCTATGTGTTTAACCAGATTCTCAAGCTTTTCTTCATTAGTTTTACCTGTCACACCAAGATAATCGGCAATTTCAGCATATCTGGCAAGGGTGTGAGGATGATCATACTGAGAGAATGTTCCCATTTTTGTAGGAGCTTCAACTGCATTAAACCTTATAACCTCATTTATTAAAAGTGCATTGGCAATACCATGGGGCAGATGATGAAAAGCGCCTAATTTATGAGCCATCGAATGACATACTCCTAAAAATGCATTGGCAAACGCCATTCCTGCCATAGTTGCTGCATTGGCCATTTTTTCTCTGGCAACCGAATCATTAGTCCCGTTTTCATATGCTTTGGGCAGATATTCAAATATTATCTTCAATGCACCTAATGCAAGGCTGTCGGTATAATCTGTTGCAAGCATAGAAGCATAAGCTTCAATAGCATGCGTTACAGCATCTATTCCTGATGCAGCAGTTAATCCCTTTGGTGCGTTCATCATCATATCTGCATCAACAATAGCCATATTAGGCATCAGCTCGTAATCAGCCAGAGGATATTTAACTCCAGTGGTCTCATCAGTAATTACTGCAAAAGGAGTGACCTCGCTTCCGGTTCCCGCAGTGGTAGGTACAGCTATAAAGTATGCCTTCTCACCCATTTTAGGGAATGTATAAACACGTTTTCTTATGTCTACAAATCGCATTGCCATATCCATAAAATCAGCTTCCGGATGCTCGTACATAACCCACATAATTTTAGCCGCATCCATGGCCGATCCGCCACCAACAGCAATTATGCAATCGGGTTCAAATGAGCTCATAAGCTTGGCGCCTTCTTTTGCACAGGCTAAGGTCGGGTCCGGAGCCACATCATAAAAGGTTGTATGCTTAATACCCATCTCGTCCAGTTTTTCTGTAATCGCATTTGTATAACCATTGTTGTATAGGAAATTGTCAGTTACAATAAATACTTTCTTCTTGCCTATAACGGTTTTAAGCTCGTCAAGAGCAACAGGCAGACATCCCTTTTTAATATATACCTTCTGAGGTGCCCTAAACCATAACATATTCTCTCTCCTCTCGGCTACTGTTTTAATGTTTAGCAGATGCTTAATTCCAACATTATCAGATACGCTGTTGCCTCCCCATGAACCACAACCGAGAGTCAAAGACGGAGTCAGCTTAAAGTTGTATAAATCACCGATGCCGCCATGAGATGATGGTGTGTTTAATAGAATTCTGCAAGTTTTCATTCTTGTAGCAAATTCATCATACTTTGCTTGCTGCGTTAATGGATTCAGATAAACAGATGCAGTGTGACCATACCCTCCGTCTGCTATAAGATGTTCCGCTTTGTCCAATGCATCCTTAAAAGTCTTAGCCTTATACATGGCAAGAACAGGTGACAATTTTTCATGAGCAAATTCTTCAGAAAGTTCAACACTTTCCACTTCGCCAATTAAGATTTTTATGCTTTCGGGAACAGTAACTCCTGAAAGAGCAGCAATCTTATATGCCGACTGACCTACTATTTTTGCGTTTAGTGCACCATTTATTATTATGGTCTTTCTCACTTTATCAAGTTCTGTTTTATTTAAGAAATAGCAGCCTCTGATCTTAAATTCTTCCTTAACCTCTTTGTATATCTTATCAAGAACAATAACAGATTGCTCAGAGGCACATATCATGCCATTATCAAAAGTTTTGGAGTGTATAATGGAATTAACGGCAAGAAGAATATCAGCTGATTCATCGATAATAGCCGGAGTGTTGCCCGGTCCTACGCCTATAGCAGGTTTACCACTTGAATAAGCAGCAGTGACCATTCCCGGTCCACCGGTGGCAAGAATAAGGTCGGATTCCTTCATTACGAGATTGGACATCTCAAGTGATGGGACATCAATCCAATCAATAATGCCCTCGGGTGCACCTGCATTTACAGCAGCTTCCAATACAATTCTTGAAGCCTCAATAGTACATTTTTTTGCTCTTGGGTGCGGGCTGATGATAATGCCGTTTCTTGTCTTTAAAGCAATAAGTGTTTTGAATATGGCTGTTGATGTAGGGTTTGTAGTAGGAATTACAGCTGCAATGACACCTACGGGCTCTGCAATTTTCTTAATTCCAAAAGCCTTATCTTCCTCAATTATCCCACATGTTTTAATTTCCTTATACGCATTATAGATATACTCTGCTGCGTAGTGGTTTTTTATAACCTTATCCTCCACAACACCCATTCCCGTTTCGGCAACTGCCATTTTTGCAAGAGAAATTCTCTCTTTATTAGCTGCTGATGCGGCCGCTAAAAAGATCTTATCCACCTGCTCCTGAGAGTATGTCGCAAATACCTTCTGGGCTTCTTTAAGTTTAATCAATGCCTTTTCCAGTTTTTCAACACCATCAATTGGCTCTCTGGTTTTATTCCTATCCATACTCATCTCTCCTTCTTGCTGGATTTTTTAGTTTTCACTTCTTGATCTACATAAGCTGTGTATAATTAATGTGGTTTATTGTTAATATTTTCACGATGTTAGGTAAAAAATAATGCACTGTCTGTAAATTTATGTGTGGCAGGCAAAATTGTTATCCTTGTTATTATTTTAACAATTATCTAAGCCCATGTATATTAGTAGATTGACAAATATTTATCAATGTTTTGTATTTTTTATTGTGCATTATTTATATGTTCCTTCGCACTATAAGAATTATGCGAACACTACATTGTCATTCTAAAAGGTGCATAGCAGAGTGAAGAATCTTTTGCGTTAAACAGAGGAGCGACTGT
>CAYUZC010000193.1:0-4432 GCA_964449525.1 uncultured Ruminiclostridium sp. | reverse complement strand
AAAAGAAGACATAAAAAGAAGGGTTCATGAAGCTGCTAGAATTCTTTCAATTGAGCATCTTCTCGATAGAAAACCGAAGGCATTATCCGGCGGACAGAGACAGCGTGTAGCACTAGGACGTGCTATAGTTCGTGAACCTAAGGTGTTCCTTATGGACGAACCTCTTTCAAACCTTGATGCCAAGCTTAGAGTTCAGATGAGAACAGAGATTTCAAAGCTTCATCTTAAGCTCAATACAACATTTATCTATGTTACCCATGACCAGACTGAAGCTCTTACAATGGGTACACGTATTGTTGTAATGAAGGATGGATTTGTTCAACAAGTAGACAACCCACAGAAGCTTTATGATGAACCTGTAAATGCTTTCGTAGCAGGCTTTATCGGAAGCCCTCAAATGAATTTGTCTAATGCGCTTGTTGAGAAACAAGGAGATAAGGTTACACTAAAATTCGGGGAATATACCTTGGAACTTCCTGAGTATAAAGCAAAAGTACTTGAAGAACAGGGGTATATCGGAAAAGAAGTTATTTTTGGTATCCGTCCTGAGGACATTCATGATGAAGAAGAATGGCTGGCAAAGAGCAACGGGATTCTTGAAGCCAGTGTTGAAGTTACTGAGCGTTTAGGTTCAGAAACATACCTTTATGTTATTATTAATGAAGTAAACTTTACAGCACGTGTAAGTCCTAAATCAACGACTAAGGCCGGTGAGAATATCAAGCTTGCATTAGATATGCCTCATATTCATATCTTTGATAAAGAGACCGAAAAGGCAATTGTACATTAATCTGATTTACCAAAGGACTGTTCCACCGGAACAGTCCTTTTAATTTTGATGAAGACTGCATTATTAGTTATATATATGTTTTTTGTACGGTAAAAGTGGAATAATATAGGTATAATACATTTAGAATTTGTATTTTATATTTTTGCGGAGGATTTCTAATTGAAACTTGTTGCGTTTGTGGGATCAAGCGGCTCGGGAAAGAGTCATCGTGCTTTGTGGGTGGCCAGAGAAAACAACTTGGATTATATAATAGATGATGGGCTATTAATTTATGAAAATTCAATTGTAGCAGGAAAATCAGCTAAAAAGGCTCCATCTAAAATTAGTTCTGTTAAGGTTGCTCTCTTTTTGGATGAAGACCATCAGAATGATATTAAAAAGGCTATTAAGGTCCACGAACCTCAGGGAATTCTTGTTTTGGGAACATCCGACGGAATGGTGGATAAAATTGCAACAGTTTTAGAACTAGGAGAGTATGATCAGAGAATTTATATTGAAGATGTGGCCAGCCCATATGAGATAGAGCAAGCGAAGAATACCAGAATCAAGCAGGGGAAACATGTAATTCCTGTCCCGGCTATGCAGCTTAAGAAGCAATTTTCGGGATATTTTTTAGACCCGCTGCAGCTTTTCAGAAGAAAAGGAAAGGGCCAGTTTCAGAATATAGGCGAAAAATCTGTAGTAAGGCCTACATTCAGTTATTTTGGAAATTATATGATATCAGATTATGCTATATATCAATTAGTCAATTACATAATAGCAATTATGCCCCAGATGGATAAGGTGAGCAGATTCCGTACCAGCAATGGCCCTGATGGACTTTATATTGATATGGATGTTATAATGGTATTTGGTTATAATTTACTCGAGTCAGTTAAAACAGCCAGAGAACAAATCATCAAGGAATTAGACAGATTCGCCGGTTTTAATGTAAATGTACTTAACATCAATGTAAAAAGCTTGGTTTTCATCAAGAGCCCGCCGGATTTTTAAGATCATGGAGGAAAACAAAAGTGCCTTACTTAGAAAGACCGAAAAGAGACTATCTTAATATGGGCGATGAAGATGTTTTGGGATATGTTCATTCAGGATGTAAACGTGGGATGGAGCATCTAATTGAAAAATATAAGCCGCTGGTACGAGCTAAGGCCAGGAGCTATTTTTTAGTGGGAGCCGACAGAGAGGATATTGTTCAGGAAGGTATGATTGGTCTTTTTAAAGCAGTTCGTGATTATAAGGACGATAAAAATATTCCGTTCAAAGTATTTGCGGAAATATGCATCACGCGCCAGATTATCACAGCTGTTAAAACCGCTACAAGGCAAAAACACATTCCTTTGAATTCTTATGTTTCACTTAACAAAAGAGTATTTGAGGAGGATTCAGATAAGTCCCTAATTGAATTAGTTCAGGAAGTAAGCATCGCCGACCCGGAGGAGCTTTTCATTAATAAAGAGGAATATACGGTAGTTGAAAGTATGGTAACCGAGCTATTGAGCGCATTTGAAAGAGAAGTGCTTAAAAAGTACTTGGCTGGAATAAACTATCATGATATTGCAAAGCAACTTAATAAGCCCGTTAAGTCGGTGGATAATGCCCTTCAACGCCTTAAGAAAAAAATAGAGAAAAGTATGCAGGAAATAAAAGCAGAGGATATGGAATAGGACGAATTCTATAAAAACAATGGCCTGTTAATACAACAGGCCAAATTAAAAAATGTGCTAAAAAGGAGGTAAAAGTATGTTAAGGTATCAGTGTTAACAAAAGTATATAAGAAATTTGTCGAAAAAGCAAGAATTATTGGATGATTAGCACAAAAAAAGTTAGTTGATATATTTTTAGGGGGATTGATTCTGTTATGGTTATAAAATGGAAACCTGAATTTAGCTGTTATGATAAAACCATAGATGAACAGCATAAGAAAATGATTGATATGATTAATGAAATGAATGACCTTTCCTTATATGATGATCATGTCGACCGCTATGACAGTATAGTAGAAATTTTTTCCAGTCTGAAAGATTATACGGTATACCATTTTGGACATGAAGAGAAGTTGTTTGAAGAGCATGGTTATGATTCATTTAATACAAAGATCCAAAAACTTGAGCATAAAAGTTTTGTAAATAAAGTTATTGCTATAAATTTGTATGATTTAGACGATAATCAGAATGAGACACTGAATAGTGTATTGGACTTTTTGAGTAAATGGTTAGAGCACCATATTTTAGATATAGATCATAAGTTCGGAGAATTCTTAAGAGAAAAGTATGAAAAATAAATGCTGATAAGAGTTTTGTATTGTTTTTGCTCAAGATGTTTTACTTGACAAAATATAGTATAATAATTATTAGAATACAGTTCAATTAAACAGAATTACTTAAGAAAAATTGTTTTGAATGGAGCTGGTATTTTGACTGAGAAAAACAAAGTAACTGTTCGAATTGCAGGGAATGAGTATGTAGTGGCCGGATCTGAGTCTCCGGAATATATACAAAGAATAGCTCTTTTTGTTGATAGAAAGGTTTTGGAGATAACAAGGAAAAATCATCTTCTGAGCACTTCCATGGCATCTGTTCTCGCGGCCATAAATATGGCAGATGAGTTGTTTCGTGCCAGCGAGGAACTGAAAAATGTCGCAGGGGATTTATCGGAACTTAAAAAGAAGTATCAGGAGCTTAAGGTAGAATCGCAAAGAATACATACCGAAAATGCGAAAATGAAGGAAAGAGAATCTCAGCTTCGGATAGAACTGACCAGACGGGAAACCGAACTAAAAGAAGTTAGAAACACCATAAATACTATTTCTAACACAAAAAACAATAATTAAACGGAGGATGTGCCATGTTTGATGAAATGATATCATGGGGAGAGCTTATAGTGCTTGTACTCTTTGTTCTCGGATCTGCGTTAATCTGTTATCTTATTTTTGCCGTAGCCAATTTGTTGCGGATACTCAAAAATGTAAATCAAATAATTGAAAAGAATAAAGACAGTATTAATGATTCCGTGGAAAAACTGCCTGAAATAACCGATAATGCAGCTAAGATTACGGGCATGGTAAAGGATAATCTCGACGGTTTAGGAAAAGTTGTGGGAGATGTAGGGAAAATTTCAGAAACAATAAAGAAAGGTGCCGAGACTATCCAGAAGGACATTGTAGTGAAGGCCAAGTCTATTGTTGATATAATTGATGCTGTAAAGAAAATGTATGATAAGAGAAAGAGCAAGTCGGCCAAAAAAAGTGGGACGGTTTATAAATATAAATACAAACCCGGTATGGAAAAACCGGAAGAAGTTGAGGTTGAAATGCCAACTGAAGACCCTACGGAAGATATTACTCCGGATGATTATGTGAATGTACCACCTGAAACTGATGATGTATCTATAGAAGAAACTGAGAAATCAGAGGATGAATAAAAATATTGTTCTTGTCTAAAGCAGGTTTTATATGAAAAATAACAAATTAGAGCTGCTCGCTCCTGCGGGCAGCTTTCAATCACTTAAGGCGGCAATTTCAAATGGTGCTGATGCAATTTATTTAGGCGGAGGAAAACATAACGCCAGAGTTAATGCATCCAATTTTACAGAGCAAGAGCTTGCGGATGCTTTAAACTATGCCCATGAGAGAGGTAAAAAGGT
>CAYUZC010000192.1:0-4438 GCA_964449525.1 uncultured Ruminiclostridium sp. | reverse complement strand
ATACTACCGACATTGGGAACAAACGAAACTGTAATAACATGGGCTTCAAGCAATACTGAAGTGTTGAGCAATGATGGACAAACCTTGAATCGTCCTGCATATACAGGCGAGGATATCACTGTTACATTAACTGCAACTATAAAAAAAGGAGAAATCATCGCTACCAAAGGTTTTACACTGACTGTAAAGAGGCTTATTCAAACAGCTGCTGAGGCAGTAGCAGAAGATAAGGCTGCATTGTATATAACCTTCGCAGACGGAGACAATGAGGACAGTGTGACTCAGCCTATACTTTCGCTTTCGACTGGGGGAATAAATGAGACAGCAATAACATGGAGCTCAAGCGATTCCCAAATATTGAGCTATGACGGACAGACACTAAATCGACCTGCATTTGGCAGCGGTGATGTGTCTGTGACACTAACTGCAACCATCACAAAGGGAGAAATTAGTGATACAAGAGGCTTTGTGCTAAATGTAAAAGAAATGGATCAGAAAGAAGAAGAAGCCGTTGCAGCGGATATAGCAGCATTGAAAATAACCTGCGCCGAAGATGATAGTGCTGAAAGCGTAACAAAGTCTCTTAGCACACTTCCGACATCCGGCGCAAATGGAACCACAATAACCTGGAGTTCCAGCAATACTGCAATCATATCAAATGAAGGTAATGTAATTCGCCCTACATATAACGCCGGTAATACAGCAGTTATTCTGACAGCCACAGTAACAAAGGGTATCGTATCAGGAACTAGAGAATTTGCATTTACCGTAGTAAAAGCTGAAATAACCGATGCGGAAGCAGTGGCAGCAGATATGAGCCTTTTGGATGCAAGGAATATTCTAAACGGAAACGAAAGCCTTATAAAAATAACCGGCGATCTTGTTTTACCTGATAAAGGATTCCATGATACAAATATTTCATGGATTTCAGATGTTCCTTCTGTAATCGATAATAGTGGAGCGGTTAACAGACCTGATTTTGCTTCAGGTGATGTTAAAGTAACTTTGACAGCTACCATAGCCAATAGCACTGTTACAAGCACCAAGAGCTTCGCATTGACAGTAACCAAGATGCCTGATATATTACCTCCAAGCATAGTCAGTACCAACCCGGCAAACGGTTCTATTGGTGTTTCGTTGTTTGACAATATCGAGATACTGTTTGATGATGATATAGTGCTTAAAGACACTTCGAAAATAAAGCTACAGTATTCCCAGAAGAAAATGACCTGGTATCTTAAAACTTACCGTGTAGATGTGAGTGAGACTATCACCGTTAAAATTGATAATACAGATGCTAAAAAACTGATAATAGATCCAAGCAGTAAAACTCTGAAAGGAGAAACAAAATACTCGGTTATTCTACCAGCCGGATCGATAAGTGATCTTAACAATAATTCTATAAAAGAATTAAAACTTAACTTTACCACCGATAAAGAGGATAAGAAAAAACCAGAAATAACCGGTAATAGTCCAGATGATGGTGAAAAAAATGTTAAGGCTGGCAGGAGTATATTTGTCTACTTTAATGAAAATATATATCCATCGGATAGTTATAATAATATCCGTCTAAAGGCTTCAGGAACAAGCGTTCCCATATCTCTTGCTATAGTGGGGAGCACTTTGGAAATTAAACCGAATAAGCCTCTTGAAAAAGATAAGCAATACAAAGTGGAATTTACCAATAACTGCGTAGAAGACAGATCGGGAAACAAATGCAGCAGCATTAGTTTGATGCTTGGAATGAAAGATTTTAAATTTACTACTTCGGCTGAGTTCAATGAACCGGTTATATTATCAGTTCTTCCGGAAGATAAGACCGGAAGAGTATCTGTTGGCACCTCAGTTATAATAATATTCAATGAAGCAATAAAAAAAGGCTCGGCATTTGATAGTATACAAATAGTTGGACCTGACAATAAAAATGTCAGTTATAGTGCAACATTAGTGGCTGAATATCTAATTTTGAAGCCTGATAAAGAGATGCTTCCTAGTGCACAATATTCTGTTAAGTTACCTGCTAATTCCATAAAAGATACATCAGAAAATGCGATGTCCGAACAATTCGAATATCAGTATAAAACAGGCGCAAATACACTGAATCTGTTAAGTGCGCAACCTGATATTAAAAACAGCGAGGTTTCGCTGGACAGTACCCTGTTATTGACATTTGGAAGGGATATTCTGGAAGAAAACGGTTTTTCCGGCATCAGTCTTAAAGATCAGGATGATAATCCCGTAAACTTTACAACAAGTATATATCAAGGAAATCTGATGATTTATCCGCAGAGTCTGAATCAAAGCACCAGATATTTTCTTACATTGGTAAAAGACTCTGTAAAAGACAATGAAGGAAAATCAAATGATGAAGCTGTTATTACATTCAAAACAGCTGCTCCATTGAACACGGGCTGGAGAATCGGGGGATCCTACGATACAGTATTCCAACTGGAGGGGGAACCGCTAAATTTCGATGCAACAGGTCTTAAAGATAGATATCTGAGAGCAGGAAGAAATATACTTGAATATCATTGGGAGTATGGTGACGGAGGTACGGCAGGTGGAGAGAAAATAGACCATACATACACAAATGTTGGTTCATACCCCGTGACACTTACAATACTTGATGATAAAGGAATAAGTACAAAGATAACAGGATTTGCTTCCATAAAGGAAAACGGGAATAAGGTAAATATGGAAGTTATCCCTGAGGAAACACTGACCATGCCGAAAACAACATTTGATGAATCTAAGGGCCGTGGGCAAGAATACAAAACGTATATGGTTCGGCTTACAAGAGAGGATATACCTTTTGCTAATCAGACGGTTCGAGCCTATGTAGATGGTCCTAACGGTTATGGTAAATATTGGAGCATTATCACTGACAGCGATGGGTATGCCAGCATTAGTTTTGAAGTTACATGGTTGGCTGCGGGCACTTACAGCATCACATTTATTTATAATTATGGAAACAACGAATTTAGAGATTCAAAACAACTAATTGTAAAAGAATATGATAATGACGTGAAGCTTGGCGGAATCAGGATAATACATAAAGATATGCCAACAGAAATAATTAGCAGAGAAGTTAAAATAGATGGTGAAATCGTTGGACACACTTGGCCATCTGAAGAAGATAATCTTTTGGATTTTTTCTTATATGAAGGCAAAAGTGTTGATTCAGGAAAACATACCATTGAATTGGCAGACATAACAGCTTTTCCTTTTTATAGATATGGTGGACCTCAGGAGATAATATTGCTTGAGGACGGCCAAATTATAGATTATATAATTGAAACATATATCCCGTCAGAAAAGCCTGTTGTTACACGTGTTAGAACCAATATGTCATCAGATACCGAAAACGGAGAAGACGGCATAGTATTCAAAATCGGTGAACCTATTTATGTTGATGTCAAATGTAATTGGGCAGGTCATCAACCGGGGTATTATAAGTATATTTGGGAAGACATAAATGGTCAGGAGAAATCTATCGTAATGACACAGTATTCTAACGGTAAGTTATATCCTGATGAAACCTTTAAAGAAGCCGGCAGGCTGAAGGTTGTCGCAGTAAGCGCTAACGGCGCAGAATCAATGGCTATGGATGCAAATGTGGTCTTTGCATCCCCCCCGCCTGCATCTACGGTAAAATATATAGATGTCCCATACGAATTTATTGATAAATATGAAATAAGCACTATGCAGACCATGCCGGCAGCAGAATCTGATAACATGCCGAAATTTCCACTCCTTGGGGGAAGTACACTAGGGGTCAGTACTGATCATTTTGCATTGGAAGGTTCGTTGGACGACGAAGGAATGCTCTCGTTAGCTATAAAAGGTAAGGGCGAAAAGGGCAAGACAAAAAGCAAGAATAAGATGTTGAAGGATGGAAAGTCCAAGGAACTTGAGATAGCGGGTATTACAATCGAGGGCGCTATAGGCGGTCAGATGTTCTGGCAATATAATACTGATACCGGAAATTGGGATTTTGCCGGAGGAGGTATACTTATAGAAATTGAAGGAAGTGCGGAGTATACTCAGCATTTCACAGTAGCTATTATTCCATGCTATCTAAGGGGAAAGGTAGCTCTTGCTCTTGGAACCGAGTTATCGATTTTAAAGGACTTCGAAGAGGGCGATTATGATTTCGCCGGCTCTTTATCTGCTTCACCTTCTATAGAAATAGCGTTGGGTGCAGGAGGCGGGCCATTTACTGTTGAAGGTTATCTTGGAGGAGGATTAGACTTCGGGTTTGAGTTCCCGGCAAATGAATATGAGATACAAGCATCCATAACCGGGGGTATAAGGGCAACAGCGTTCTGCCTTGAATATGAAAAGGAATGCCTGTCATATGAATTTGATATAGCCACAAATAAGAAAGAAGAAAAGGCTATGTTAATGAAGGCAATAGCCTCCAATAATATGATGTCTG
>CAYUZC010000191.1:0-4447 GCA_964449525.1 uncultured Ruminiclostridium sp. | reverse complement strand
ACAGAATCGTTAAAAATGGCAACATCAAATGGAGCAAAAGCCCTTGGAATGGACAATATGGGTTTGATTAAAGAGGGAGCAAAAGCCGATATTATCCTGATTGATATGGATAAACCCCATCTGATGCCTGTTCATAATATGGTTTCAGCGCTTGCTTATTCGGTTCAGGGCTCTGATGTCTGCCTTACTATGGTTGATGGTGTAATACTCTATGAGAATGGTGAATTCAAGACCATCGACAAGGAGAAGGTCAACCACGGTATAAAAAAATGTTGTGAAAGACTATTCTGATATAGGTTCCCGGGGTGTAACAATAACAGTATTATAGTTTACATATATTACCATACCCGGTTTTGATCCGGAAGGCTTTTTCACGTTTCTTACATTTGTATAGTCAACCTCCGCTTTGGTAGCTGAGCGAGCCTTGCTGTACCATGCGGCATATTCGGCAGCTTCAATTATGGTAGAATCAGGTACATCTTTTCCTTCTGTTTTTATTACCACATGGGAACCGGCAAAATTTTTAATATGAAGCCATAAATCCTCATGCCTTGCCAATTTCATAGTTAGCTTATCATTCTGCTTATTATTATGACCGATGAGTATTTCAAACCCATCTTTTGAGATAATTTTCTGGGGGAGAACCTTTATAGGAGGGTTCTTTCGACCTTTCTTGTCAGAGGGCTTTACGTAACCTTGCTCTAAAAGCTCCATGCGTATTTCTGACAGCTGCTGTGAATCTTTTGAGCTTTCAATGGCAAACAAAACACTTTCAAGATAAGTTATTTCACTTTTTATAACAGATAGTTCATTTTGCGCATATAAAAATGCGGTTCGTGACTTATTATATTTTTTAAAGAAAGCTTGAGCATTTTGCTGGGGAGATTTTTCTTTGTTAAGAGGAATATCTACAGTCGCATCCTGCTCGCTGTAATAGTTTACAACCGATGCTTTTTCCATCCCCTTTGACAGGGCATAGATGTTTGCGGTAATAAGCTCTCCAAATAATCTAAGTTCATCATAATTTTTGTTTTCTTCAAAGGTCTGCAAGTTTATAGCCAACCGTTTTTCGCTTTTTTCTAAAAGCTTTGAGACTTTCATTTGGAGGGCTTTGGCTTTTTGTGTATTAAACTCTTTACTATTTTTAAGGAAAAAATATTCTTCAACAACACTACTTATCGTATTAAAGCTTTTAGATGAAGAATATTGAAGGAGATTGATACAGTGAAAATCCACAGCTTTACAAGTATTATCCAAAACAAGTGTTGGGAAGGATTTAGCATCCGTTAACTCAATCATCATGTTTTTTAAGGATTCAGTCGTTCTTAACAGCTCGTGAAAGGTCAGTTCATTGGCCGGCTTGGATTCGTCAATTCCGGCACGGAAACATATTTCCCGGCATAAAACAGGTGAAAACCCCTTCAGCTTGTCAAGAAGGAATGATTCAATCTTTCTTCCACACTGGGGAGCTGATTTAATAATTTGGTCCAAGGTATCATCCAAAGCCGGGTCAAGCTTATCCTGGTCCGGAGGAAGCACATAAACCCTGGCAGGAAGCAACTCACGTACACGGTTTACTCCACTGTCAACATGTTTGATAGCATCAATGATGAAATTATCCTTGTTTAAAATAATTATATTACTGTGACGGGCCATTATCTCGATGATTAATCTTTTATTACTACGGTCGCCTAAATCATCGGTTACTTCGGCTTCAATTGTAACAATGCGTTCAAATCCGCTGGTAGAGATACCTTTAATAATACCTCCCGAGAAATGCTTGCGTAGAAGCATACAAAAAACCGGAGGGCTTTCGGGGTTTTCAAACTGCCTTTCTGTAAGATGTATTCTAGCCGAAGATGCGTTACATGATAGCAAGAGCCTGTGATTCTCACCCGACGCACGAATTTGAATCACTACAGCATCACGCCCGATTTGATGTATTTTACCTATTCGGCCACCTAAAAGAATATTGTTTAGTTCTCTTGCAATTTTGTTTGTTAATATGCCGTCAAAGGGCATTGTAATCACCTCAAGTATATAATTAGAGTTTGTATTATGACAAATGTTACAGAACTCTTAAAAGTATTTTACAAATATTTCTGTTAGTGGTATAATGACACCTAGAAAATTAAGATACTAAAAAGGAGGATTCTACAGTGTCTTTAAGTGAAAACTTTGTAAAAATAAGTGTTATAATTGTATCAATTCTTCTGTTTTTAGGTATCAATATCTTAGTATAAGTATTTCTTTATATTTCGAGCAATAGTTCTAAGAGATACCTTAATTATCCTGTTTTGGGGGTGTAATTTTGCGTCACAGTTATGGTAAGCCAAAACCCGTTGCAGCTACAATGAATAGTCTCCCTTTGGTTTTTTTGATATTGGCGGTTGCTCTCTTTATAGCAGCTGATTTACTTCTTGAGTTTGATTTCAACTGGCTGGACTATGCAATAGTTATTATTATAGCTCTATTTGGATTAAAAGGCTACATAAAAGGATTTATTAATACTGTTTTCAGCCTCGCAGGGTATTTAATAGGAATCCTTGCTGCTTATTTGTTTTCCCCCAAGCTTACACTGATAACTATGCAAAAAACAACGCTGGGTAATACTATAACAGAAAAGTTAAGTGAGGTAATACCTGCTGTTTCTAACATAGGAAGCTTCAAGATTTCTGAGTCTCAGTCTGATTCTGTTTTGAGCTTAATAGGTAAGGTACCCGAGATAGAAAAGGCTATTTCTGAGAATACTTTGCTTAAACAAATAATGTCAGTTACGAATACAGCGGTTGAAACAGGTAGCATGTACTCTGAAACTATAATTACCGTAAATGATTTAATTACATTCACCATATTAAAGGTTTTGGTATTTATTATTCTGTTTATCATGATAAAACTCCTTGTTGTGATAATTGGTAAGCTTTTAACCAAGGTTTTAAGCTCCAGTGCCATATTGGGGACGACAAACCGAACCGCAGGAATGGCAGTGGGTTTTGCAGTGGGGATACTTGTTTGTTATATTGTATTTGTTTTTGCTATTCCTACCTTGGGCTCAATAAGCATCATCAAGGTTCCTGAAACATATACAGATTCAATAGTTCTGTTGTGGTTCAATAAGCTAATTATGCTGATAATTAATAAATAAATGTCTGATAACATCTTACCGTCATAATTATTGACAACCCATATATAAAGCATATAATTATAACTAAATGAGAATTTCCCCCTCCTCTAAGGTGGGGGTAAATTATTTATTAGGGTGTAGTGACATTCAGCTGGTTTTGTGAACGGGTGATGTCATTTTAATTTTGTTGTAAACATAGAAATTGAAGGAAAAAACATATGAAAAAACAAATTAAGGCCGATTTATCAATTTTCAGCATAACAGTAATATGGGGCTCATCATTTATCATAATGAAAAATATATCTGAGGATATTCCGGCCTACGCATATCTTGCTATGAGATTTTCAGTGGCAGCTATAATATTAACGTGTATTTTTTATAAGCATCTTAAAGGAATCAATCTAAAAAGTATAATACGCGGCTCATTAATCGGACTTTTCTTATATTTGGGAATGATGCTTCAGGTTTTAGGACTGAAAACTACATCAGCTTCAAACTCGGCATTTATAACGGGACTGAACGTGATTATGGTTCCAATAATATCAGTATTGTTGCTTAAGAAAAAGCCGCCGATTAATGCAATTATTGGGGTGTTTCTTGCAGCAGTAGGCCTTTTTTTGCTGACGGGCTTTCAGGGAAATTGGATTATAGGGGATACTTTGACACTTGCTTGCGCACTGTGTTTTGCTTTACAGATAATATTCATTGATAAATTTGCATCTGATATGGATATATATCATCTGGCTTTGATTGGAGTTGCGTCTGCCGCGGTATTTTACCTCATAACTTGGGCAGGGATTTCATTCACATCTGTTAATATGCCTTCTATTGTTTTTGATTCGAAAATTATTCTTACCATACTGTATACGGGAGCGTTGGGTACTGCATTTGGCTATGGTGTTCAAACCATAGCTCAGAAATATACAACCCCTACCAGAACAGCCTTAATCTTAACATGTGAGCCGGTATTTGGCGCAGTTTTTGCTCTTATTGTACCGGACATTTACGGGAGAACGGAATCTCTTACCATCCAGACAATTCTCGGAAGCCTTCTTATTCTATCGGGGATGCTTATTACCGAACTGAGAAAATCGGAATAATAAGAATATTTGTCATAAAAGCGTAACGGAGATTTCGTTTATATCTTTGCTAATAATGCCGATAAATCATTTAGAATTAATCTATTGGAGGCTATAGAATGCGGACAAAAAAAGTAGCTCTTATTATGGCTTTTATATTAGTTTTATCTATTTCGTCAGCCTATGGTACAGGTAATTATACCTTTGCAGATACCTATGCTCCCGGACAGATAGAGGAGAAAGG
>CAYUZC010000190.1:0-4449 GCA_964449525.1 uncultured Ruminiclostridium sp. | reverse complement strand
TGAAAGTACTTTTAACATTTGCTTTGGTTGGTATTCCGGTAACAATTATAAATACGTACATTTTGATACTCTTTGTTCCGGGGCTGAGCAAAATTGGCTTTACTCTATTTCTTATTCCAAGACTATTAGAAGAGATTCTTATGACTGTAATTCTAAGCTATATTTCAGCCTTTTTGTTGTCGGTATATGATAGATTGATAAAAAAACAAGATCTAAAAGTAACTGATGAACCCATTGAAATTCGGCATTAGCAATAATAATACTTTCAAGAGTAAAGACCCGGATGAACTCCGGGTCTTAATTTATCTTTGTATCTTATTTTAACAACTTTTAGAATAGAGAGAACTGTAGGAAGATAACAGATAAAAGTGATGCTACAAGAGATACAACAGTTATCTGAGTGTTGATGGAAGGTCCCGCTGTGTCTTTAAAAGGATCTCCGACTGTGTCACCGACAACGGCCGCTTTATGGGCAACAGAACCCTTGCCACCGCAATTTCCTGCCTCAACATATTTCTTGGCATTGTCCCAGGTTCCTCCTGCGTTGGACATTAATAGGGCCAATAACAAACCTGAGGCAATATTGCCGGTTAAGAAACCGCCGATAGCCTCTACACCGCCGATAAGTCCGACGATAATAGTAGAAACAATTGCTACCGCACCTGCAGGAATGAGTTCTCTAATAGCTCCGGTTGTTGCAATATCAATACATTTGTCATAATCAGGTTTAGCATCCTCTCGTCCTTCTTTGAGACCCGGGATGGTGTCGAATTGACGATGAATTTCAGCAACCATTCTCTGAGCATTCTTATCAACGCCAAGCATTAGGAGGGCAGAGAATACTGCAGGAATCGAAACACCGATAATGAGTCCGAAAAATACTGTAGGATTCATTATGTCGAAGTTTTTAATCAAGGTTTCTCCGGTGGCAACAAGGCCAAGGTCGACAGCTGCTGTATTAACTTCACTCATGAAGGCTCCTAAGAGTGCTATAACCGTAAGCCCGGCTGCGCTTATTGAGAATCCTTTGGTAACAGCTTTAACTGTGTTTCCTGCTGAGTCGAGTTCATCGGTAATAGCTATAACCTTTTCACCCAATCCGCCCATTTCAGCAAGACCGCGAGCATTATCAACAATAGGACCGTAAGCATCGTTGGAGATAATCATACCAACTATTGAAAGCATTCCGAGAGCTGACATTGAAATACCGAACATACCGTAGCCATCTCCTAAAGGAGCGCAAATATTATAAGCTAAAAGGGCTGATAATGCGATACCTATCAATGCGGGCAAACAGCTTAATAACCCGTAGGAAAAACCCGAGAGAATTGTAAATGCAGGTCCAGATTTAGCTGCTTCTGCAACGGCTCTAACAGGAGGCTTGCTGTCATTTGTAAAGTAATCAGATGCAATACCGATAACTGTACCTACTAACAGACCGATCGCAGTTGCACCCCAAATACGCCACTCGAAATTGAAAAGAACAGTAGCGAGAGCTGTAAGAGCTGCATATATAATAGTCGTTACGTATGTTGAGCTGTTAAGAGCTTTTGTAGGATCGCCATTCTTTCCGATACGAGCTGTGGCAACACCTATAATAGAAGCTAAAAGGCCTATGGCGGCATAAGCAAAAACCATGACTACATTTTTTCCGACGATTCCGCCTAAAGAGGTTGCCATTACCAATGCAGCAGCCATAGACGCAACATTTGAGTCAAAGAGATCAGCGCCCATACCGGCAACATCGCCAACATTGTCACCAACGTTATCAGCTATAACGGCGGGGTTCCTGGGATCATCTTCATCAATTCCCATTTCAACCTTACCAACTAGATCAGCACTAATATCAGCGGTTTTTGTAAAGATACCGCCACCTGCTTTTGCAAAAAGAGCTAATGAACTGGCACCAAAGCTGAAGCCGAGAAGTGATGTGGCATCGCCAACAAGTAAAAGTACAATGGTAACACCTAAGAGACTTGTTCCGACAACTGCCATACCCATAACAGCACCACCGCGGAAACCAGCCATAAACGAAGGCTTGATACCCTTTTGAGCTGCTTCTGCTGCCTTCATATTTGCTATAGTTGCTACCTGAATACCTATTTTACCGGCAAGAGCTGATAAAACAGTACCAAAAATATAGGAGACAGCCATCCAGATATTATCTGCGATGTTTCCTGTCCATATGGGATGAGGAAGCAAAACAAATATAATTACAGCAGCTACTGTTGTAAAACGTGCCAAGACAGTGTATTCGTGTTTTAAGAATGTGTTGGCACCTTGTCGGATGTATTCGCCTATCTCTGCAATTCGTTTGTTAGAGGAAGGTTGTGCTTTGACCCAGGTATACAACCATGTCGCAAAGCCAAGAGCAGCGAATGAAATAAGTATTGCAAAAACTTGTATCATTTGAGTAGAAATTTCAAACATTCAATGAACCTCCTTGAAGGATATAATTAGAAATTAACAGCTTTAATTCTACTCCAGAAATGTTTATTATTCAATATGGTTTTGCATAAAAGCGTCCTATCTAATATAGATAAAATTAGCAGTTTTAGTGTGGTATAATATGGGGCATAAGAAAAAGAGAAGAATATTAATAATAATTGTATAAAGTGAGGAAAAATAAATGCTTCATGAGTTTTCCAGAGCTGAGATTCTTATTGGTAAAGAAGGACTTGATAAGCTTAAAAATAGCACAGTCGCAGTATTTGGCATTGGTGGGGTTGGATCCTACGTCGTGGAAGGTTTGGTTCGATCAGGAGTAGGCCATTTTGTTTTGGTTGATGACGATTCTATTTGCATAACTAATATAAACCGACAAATACATGCAACCACAAAAACCATTGGACAAGTTAAAGTAGATGCCATGAAGCAAAGGATTTTGGAGATAAATCCTCAAGCTGAGGTTGTGACTTATAAATGCTTCTATTTACCCTGCAAATCTGATGATTTGATAAGGGATGAATATGACTATATAGTTGATGCTGTGGACACCGTGACAGCGAAAATCGACTTGGTTGTACAAGCCCAAAAACGCGACATACCAATAATAAGCTGTATGGGCGCCGGAAATAAGCTTGACCCTGCAAAATTCCAAGTGGCTGATATTTATAAAACAACTATGGATCCTTTATCAAAGGTAATGAGAAGAGAATTAAGACAAAGAGGGATAAAAAGCCTAAAGGTTGTATATTCAACCGAAGAACCATTAAAACCAAGTGAATCAGAAGAGAAGAGTCGTGATAATAATAATATTTGTTCGGGAGGAGACGAGAGTAATCATATTTCCAGAAGGCAGGTACCGGGAAGTATCTCATTTGTCCCGTCAGTTGCGGGGCTTATTATAGCAGGTGAGGTAATTAAGGATCTTATTGCTAGATAAAAGCGGGTAATAGTAGCTTCCAGAAATAAATATTATTGTTATTGACGTTATGAAACGGAAAGTATATATTTACAAGTAAACATATAGGAAAACTATCAGGAGGATTACTAATGAAAATATCCACAAAAGGGAGATATGGTTTGCGAGCTATGGTAGATTTGGCCTTTCATGCACGGAATGAGCATGTAGCATTGAGTGCCGTTGCAGAACGACAAAACATCTCCACGAATTATCTTGAACAGGTTTTCTCAGGGTTAAGAAAGGCCGGATTGGTTAAGAGCGTCAAAGGAGCTCAGGGTGGATATATTCTTGCAGAAAATCCGGTTAATATAAAGGTCGGCACTATATTGCGCGTTTTGGAAGGAAGCTTATCGGTTACAGATGGCATCGAGACTCAGAATATAGATAGTAAGAGTATTCAATATTGCCTTAAGCAAAGTGTTTGGGACAAAATTGATGAAAGCATCAGCAATGTGGTGGATTCCATAACTCTGGAGGACTTGGTAAACGACTATAAAAGTCTAAATAGCTTAGACGCTATAATGTATTATATTTGAACACTAATATATTTAATAACGAAAAACTTTAATGGAGAATTTATGGATACAAAGAAAAAAGTAATGATAGGCATGAGCGGAGGGGTGGATTCAAGCACCGCTGCGGCTTTATTATTAGATCAGGGGTATGAAGTTTACGGAACTACATTGAAACTATGGAATCCGGCTAATGAAAGTGATAAGCCTATGACCAGAACTTGCTGTTCATTAGATGATGTTGAGGATGCCAGAACATCGGCTTTTAAGTTAGGTATACCATTCTATGTGCTTAATATGAAGCAACTTTTCGAAGAAAAGGTGGTGAGCTATTTTGTAGATTCATATCTAGATGGAATCACACCTAATCCATGTATTGCTTGCAACAAGTATATAAAGTTTGAGGCAATGTTAAATAAAGCCAAAGCTTTTGATATGGACTACATCGCTACAGGGCACTATGCTAGGGTAAAATACGATGAAAACTCCGGACGATATATTCTTAAAAAAGCCCTGGACCTATCAAAGGAT
>CAYUZC010000189.1:0-4459 GCA_964449525.1 uncultured Ruminiclostridium sp. | reverse complement strand
ACCATTGATATTCATGCTAAATGGCATTTCAATAATGTCCTCTTTTTCTTGTCTTTCTTTAAACTCTATTTCAATAAAATCATTTTTGTTATTCTCTGATAAGCTGTAAATATATTGTATTAAATCATACTCAGACGGTTCATCGGGAATTTGTTTTAATAAAACTCTATTAGCACTTTCTAATTCAGGCCTGAGTAAATCTAATTGTTTAAGCTTTTCAAGAGTATCCTTGTCCTCATTAAGCTTAGCAGTTTCAGTCTCAATCTGATCATTAGTTGTATTTATTCTATTGACTGAAAAAACAATGAGCAGAATTAATAAAATCACCACAAGTCCTGACAATATAAGTAAAGTTGGATTACTCGAACTGCCTTTATTATTCATTACCGGTCACCTCCATTGGTAGTTTATACCCCGGCCCTTTTTGCAAAGGCATAGTTAATTCAAATCTAACAGGATTAGTTATATCATCTTGATTATCAATAGTTGAGATTTCACACAGGACTTCACCGATTCCATTAATTTTCTCCAATTTTTGCAACCATTCCGACACCGACTGATGTGTTAATCCAGTACCTAATATACTACATTCTCCCTCTGATGAAGTGAATTCCATTTCTATATTTTTCAGGCTAACTGATTCAGGAACAGAATTTCCAATACTAGTTATAAGGGTTCCCCATTCTGGGTTAGAACCTGATGCTAACGAAGCACGATTTAGCATTTCATTCACATCATTGCTGATAATTAGCAAATCATCAATTTTTGATATTTGTGATTCTACAGAATTGGCTTCTTTCCTTATTTCATTTAGCTTTGCGTTGTTACTTGTAAGGATAATAGTGAGAATTATGTATGCCGCAAAAAGCAATCCCATAGCTACCATTGCTAATATTAAACTTATATTCTTTTTACGGGCTTTTGAATTTATAAGTCTGTATTCATATGGAAGTAAACTTACACTATACATATATTTAATCCTCCAATCCTCTCATAGCAAGACTTATGCAGGCTACGTAATCAGATGCTTTGAAACTAATTTGCTTGCCTTTTATTATATGGTTTTCTAAAAATGTGTATGGTGTCGGGATACTAACCGACAAGCCTGTAGTTTCTTTTAACTTGGAAGCAACAAAGTCCTGCTTTGTAACTGATCCAAGAACATATATTTTTTCAATTACTTCTCCGGTTTGCATTTTGTAGTAGCTAACAGATGATTTTATTTCACTAAATAGAATATCGGCATATATATTGCTGTCATCTTCTTTAGAATTAATCTTCTCATCATCAGGGTTAATCAATGTTGGAGATTGGGCTATAGTAACAGACCTTGCCATAGCAAGAACACCATTATTAAAAATAAGTATATTGCCTGTATCGTTATTAAACCCAGTTAACACAAAAGTTCCGTCATTACTCTCCACAAGGGCTGCTCTTCCCAATGCGAGCATTGTTGCGTCTATTTCCTTAATACTTGTATTCGCTGTTAAAAAAGCTTCAATATAATCATTAAGCATTTTTTTTCTGGCTCCCACAAGTACCACATTTATGAATTCACCCTCATTTGTTTTCTTTTCACTTACAACTACATAATCCAGCTCAAGTTCATCAATGGATACCGGCATATACTCTTGTGCCTGAAAATATATCATGCTTTTTATTTTGTCATCCGGGACTTTAGGAAAGGTTGCAAAGCGCACAATTATATCCTGATTATTTACGCCTAAGTAAACATCGCGTCCTTTAAAACCGTTCTCAACTAATAATCTTTCCAAACTAACACCGAAAAGTTGAGCATCAACAATCCTTCCCTCTTTAACAACACCATCGGGAAGCTTAACCTTGCCCCAGGCCACAACGTTGGGCTTTTTTTGTGAGCCTTTAAGCTCTATTGCACGAATTTCCTGTGAGTCTAATATAATACCAATTATACTTTTTTTAAATATTCCCATATTACAACCTCATACTTCCATATCTTTTATTAGCACTTGTTCTGAAACCAATTAACCCCCGGTTGCACTAACTGCAGAGAAAATAGGAGAATATAGAGAAATGAGCATCCCACCAATTAAAATTCCTATTACAACCAGCGCAATAGGCTGGATTAGTGCATTTAAGCCCCTTGTTGTGGTTTCTACTTCCTGCTCGTAGAATTCAGCGACCTTGTCAAGAAGCTCAGGAAGTGAACCTGCTTCTTCACCAACTGCTATCATATGAGTAACCATAGGTGGAAAAACATCACTTTGCTCCAGAGTAGAAGCGATACTTTTACCTTCTTCTATTCTTTTTGTGGCAAGTTGAACTGTTTCATTTAAAACATCGCTACCGGAAGTTGGCCCTGCACTCTCAAGTGCCTGAACAATGGGTATTCCTCCTTCTAAAAGAGTTGCCAAAGTTCTGGTAAACCTTGCAATAACAGATTTTAGAATAACAGGCCCAAATATTGGCATTTTTAGCTTATTATTTTCCCAAAGGATATGTCCCGGTTTGCTCTTAAAAAATGTCACAATAGAAACAATAATAGCAACAATAATGCCTAACCATAGTAAAGGCTTAGTTCTCACCGATTCTGACATATTAAAAATAAACTGGGTTACAGCATTTATCTCGGTATTATTGGGGATTGCCCCTTGAAAAATAGGCACTAAAAACACCAACATAGCCACAAATATTATTATTGCAAATATGCCTATAACCTTAGGATAAGATGTGGCTGATTTGATTTCATCATTAAGCACCTTTTCTTTTTGAAGCTGTTCAGAAAGCCTTAATAGCGAATTTTCTAGCATACCTCCTATTTCACCGGATTGGATCATAGATATGTAAAGCTTCGAAAATATATTAGGATAAGCAGAAAATGCGTCGGTAAGATTCATTCCGCCTTCAACATTTCGTGCTATATTATCGAGTGCCGAACCAAGCTTGGGATTCTCTTGCTGTTTACTTAAGGTATTTATTGCACGTGTTACAGGAATACCGGCAGAAATCATAGCAGCCAATTGACGGCTAAATAACGTTAAGTCAGAAATTGTTATTTTCTTTCCCGTTGAAAAAAAACTACTCTTTGACTTAACCTTTGTTTCTTTTAAATCAATTACCGAAAGTCCCATCCCGCGCAGCTTTTCTAAAGCCTGTGGAATATTGTCCGCGGTTAATTGCCCCTTTGATATTTGCCCCTGTTTATTTAAACATTCATAGTTAAATGGCGTCATTGCATACCCTCCTGCCTAAAAGAAATTATTATGCATCAGCCTCTCTACTTCAACTCTATCAATACAGTATTCCAAGACGGATTCCCGGCTGACTTTCCCTTGATTATAAAGTTTAATTAGTGCTTGATCCATTGTTTGCATTCCTTGTGAATGACCGGTTTGTATAGCTGAATAAATCTGGTGCTCCTTACCGTCTCTGATCATTGTTCTGATAGCAGGACTGTCAATCATATACTCAATTGCCGCAACTCTGCGTTTATCAGTCGTAGGGAGGAGTTGTTGTGATATTACAGCTTTCAATGTGTTGGCTAATTGTTGCCTTATTTGTAAACGTTTATCATCACTAAAAGAATCAATTATTCTTGATATTGTAAGTGGTGCTGTTTGCGTATGTAATGTCGAGAATACCAAATGTCCCGTTTCTGCTGCTGTCAATGCAATAGAAATACTTTCCTGATCACGCATCTCACCTATCATTATTATGTCAGGGTCATGTCTCAAAACATGACGAAGAGCCGTTGCAAAGCCGTGAGTATCGGTGCCTAGCTCTCTTTGTCTCACAGTTGATTTGTCGTGTTTATGTAAAAATTCTATCGGGTCTTCAACCGTTACAATATTACTGGCTCTATTGTGATTTATCAAGTCGATCATAGCCGCCAGAGTAGTAGATTTTCCGCTTCCGGTAGGACCGGTCACAAGCACAAGACCACGCGGAAGATCACATAATCTTTTAATATCATTTGGCAGACCGAGCTTATCAAATTGAGGAATAACGAAGGGAACCGCTCTGAATACTGCAGCTAATGTCCCTCTTTGAAACATAACATTTCCTCTGAACCTTGCATGACCACTTATAGCATAGGAAAAATCCAATTCCCAGTCTTGATCAAGCTTTTCTTTTTGGTAATCTTTAATTATGTTTAGAATCATAAACTCTAAATCAGGTTGTTTTAATGCAGGTGCATCTATAGGCATCAGCTCTCCATTTAGTCTTATACAAGGTGGCATCCCTACAACTAAATGAAGGTCGGAGCCATTTTTTTCAACGCATTTAATTAGTAGCTGATCAATTGTTAGTTCATAGTTTGATTGCAAATTACTAAAACGCATATTATACCTCTAATTCATAAGTGTTTAATTACCTGTACCATCGGATAAAGCGTCATCTATATAAGTTACATAATCTTTAACCATTTTTATGTTTTCCTGAGTTTCTTCTAAATACATTATGTAAAGGTATTCATCAT
>CAYUZC010000188.1:2589-4578 GCA_964449525.1 uncultured Ruminiclostridium sp. | reverse complement strand
TATGGCTTTAAATATCCATATTCGTTTAATTCTGAAACATCAGGGGTAACTTCATATATAAAATTCTTTTCATTATCCATAATAAAAATAACCTCAAAAAATGTATTTATTAAATAATTGCTTAAACGCAAGTTAAAGTTCAATACAAAACAAATAACAATTACGCGTAAGTAACTTAAGTTAGTTATAATTTAATACAAAACATCTGATTTTGCAAGTTTACGTGATCTTAAATGAATATTTGTTTAAGAGAAAAATAAATGTTTCACGTGAAACATTAGGGCTGACTAAAGACGAAAACTTGCATATATTAAATGTTAAACGCATTTTTGCATAATTTGTCGTAGGAATCATGTTATAATATGAACTATGTGCTAACTGTGTTATAATTATGTTTGTATTTATGAAATGCATGCCCTAATTCCGGGGAATTATTTATGAAGAGGTGCTATAATGGCTAAAATAATTGCTATCGCTAACCAAAAAGGGGGAGTCGGGAAGACAACAACGGCAGTAAACTTAAGTGCCTGCCTAGGTGTAAAGGGCAAAAAAGTTCTTGTTATTGATATTGATCCGCAAGGTAATACAACGAGCGGTCTTGGTATAGATAAAAACTCAGTGACCAGCTCGATATACGATACAATTATAAATGAGGTACCCATTGAGGAAACAATGCTTGAAACTCAGATTAAAGGGCTTTTTCTTTCTCCTTCTAATATTAATTTAGCCGGTGCAGAAGTAGAACTGGTATCAGTATTTTCCAGAGAAACAAGGTTAAAGCTTGCTCTTGACGAAATAGAAGACAAATTTGATTTCATCGTTATAGATTGTCCGCCATCTTTGGGGCTTTTAACGGTCAATTCCCTAACTGCAGCAGATACGATTTTAGTTCCTATTCAATGTGAATATTACGCCCTTGAAGGGCTTAGTCAATTGATGAATACAGTAAAAATAGTACAAAAGCACCTAAACAAATCATTAAGAGTCGAGGGTGTAGTATTAACAATGTTCGATGCAAGGACAAATCTTTCAATTCAAGTAGTCGAAGAAGTTAAAAAATATTTCGGAAATAAGGTTTACCGAACTATAATTCCACGTAACGTCCGCTTAAGTGAAGCCCCTAGCCATGGTCTTCCTATTATTTTATATGATGAAAAATCTAAGGGTGCGGAGTGTTATATGGAATTGGCGGATGAGGTAATATTAAGTTCGGAGGAAATATAGGTAATGAAAAAGGGTTTAGGAAAAGGTTTAGAGGCACTTATAAGCTCAACAAATGCGTTAGAGGATGCAAAAAACAGCGTGTTGGAAGTTAGAATTAATGAGGTGGAGCCAAATAGCCAACAGCCCAGAAAAGTATTTGATCAAGAAAGATTAGAGGCATTGGCTGAATCAATAAAAGAACATGGTATTGTTCAGCCAATTATTGTTAATAGTGAGGGTTCCCATTATAAAATAGTTGCAGGTGAAAGACGGTGGCGTGCGGCGAAGCTAGCAGGACTAAAGACAATTCCTGTAATAATTAAGGACATTACATCCCGGGAAGTAATGGAAATTGCCCTTATCGAAAACCTTCAGAGAGAGGACTTAAATCCCATAGAAGAGGCAGAAGCTTTTCAAAGGCTTATTTTAGAATATTCAATTACTCAGGAAGATGTGGCTAAGGTAGTGGGAAAAAGTCGGGCAGCTGTCGCAAACTCAGTGAGGCTACTTTCCTTAACAGACGAAATTAAAAACATGATTTCTGATGGACGATTAACCAGCGGACATGCCAGAGCATTAATTACAATAGAAAATACTGAAAGGCAAAATGAACTGGCAAACATTATTGTGGACAGAGGTCTCAATGTTAGAGAGAGTGAAAAACTTTCATCAGCAGAGGGTAAACCCGATAAAAAGAAAGAAAAACAAAAAGTAATGACAAAAGAGTCAATCGAACTATCCGGATTGGAAGAAAAATTAAGAGCAGTATATGGAACAAAAATAAAT
>CAYUZC010000188.1:0-2489 GCA_964449525.1 uncultured Ruminiclostridium sp. | reverse complement strand
AATGAAATGTATAATATTAAAAATGATATAGAGGGCAATATAAAAAGCAGACTTTCAGATTTAGAAAAACTAATACCGACTTGTTTAAGACACTTCGGTCTTGTTTCTTATAATGCTTTTGAGAATGTTTCAAATAATATGAGCTTTTCAGTTGCAGCCCTAAATGATAAAAATGACGGCATTATACTTACCGGAATATATACAAGAGAAAATTCTTATGTGTATTCTAAAGAAATAATAAAAGGACAATCTAATAAAGAACTCTCAAGAGAAGAGAAGGATGCTTTAAATAAAGCTTTAGCGACGAAATAATTAACATGTTTATATATAAGAGAGGAGATACTCGATGTTAGACATTCAAAAAATTAGAAACAATCCTGAAGAAGTTAGAACAGCTCTTCAAAAAAGACTTTATGAAGTGGACTTTACTGAGCTTCTGTCCTGGGATCAAAAAAGAAGAAGTATTATTTCTCAGTCAGAGGAATTAAAAGCAAAGAAAAATAAGGTTTCCGCAGAGATTCCCGCCTTAATCAAGCAGGGTACAGATGTAACATCAGTAAAGGCGGAGATGAAGGAAATCTCAGAGCAGATAAAGGTTATGGATGACGAGCTAAGAAGTGTTGAGACAAATATCAATGACTTTTTAGCTGCACTACCGAATATTCCTGCAGATGACGTTATTCCCGGCGGAAAAGAAAATAATGTGGTTGCTCGTACCTTTGGAAAGAAGCCGGAATTCAAGTTTGAACCAAAGAATCACGTGGATTTGGTTACTTCTTTAGGCTTAATCGATTATGAACGCGGAGTAAAAATTGGAGGAAACGGATTCTGGGTCTATACAGGTGATGGTGCATATTTAGAGTGGGCACTTATAAGCTATTTTATAGAAGAGCACATGAAAGACGGATATCAATTTATGCTTCCACCCCATATATTAACCTATCAATGCGGTTATACGGCCGGACAGTTCCCGAAATTTGCTGAAGATGTGTTTAAAGTTGAAACCGGCGAGACCAATGACCGAATGCAGTTTATCCTTCCAACGGCAGAAACGGCACTGATAAACTATCACAGGGATGAAATTCTGAATGAAGAGGACCTTCCTAAGAAATACTTTGCTTATACACCTTGTTACCGTAAGGAAGCAGGAAGTTACCGTGCCGAGGAAAGAGGCATGATAAGAGGCCATCAGTTCAATAAGGTAGAAATGTTCCAGTATACTTTACCTGAGCTATCTGAGGCTGCTTTAGATGAATTAGTAAATAAGGCAGAGCGTCTCGTTCAGGGACTTGGTTTGCACCATCAGGTCAGCAAGCTGGCTGCACAGGACTGTAGCGCAAGTATGGGAAAAACCTATGATATAGAAATCTGGATTCCAAGTATGAATGATTATAAGGAAGTCAGCTCCTGCTCAAATGCATACGATTATCAGGCAAGAAGAGGGAATATAAGATTCCGTCGCAAGGAAGGTAAAAAGATAGAGCTGGCACATACTCTTAATGGATCGGGTCTTGCTACTAGTAGATTACTTCCTGCAATAGTTGAACAATATCAGCAGGAAGACGGAAGCGTTATTATCCCCGAAGTATTGAGAAAGTGGATGGGTGGCAGAGATAGGCTGTATCCGAAAAAGTAATTAATTACATTAAAAAAGACACTATGAAGTACAAATGATAGTGTCTTTAATTTTCCCTATTGCATTAAACATCCTGCATATTTGGCTTTTCACAAAGCTTTTATTAGTGCCGATCTCAAAGCTTTTATTGAATCGGATTATCGCTTTTTTTAAGAGGTCTCTTGCTACCATCAGGTTCCATAATAACTATGTTTTCAAGAGTGCATTTCATGCTTCGTTTGAAATCGGCGATATATTGCTTTCTAAGAGCCTGCTGTTCTAACTTTTCTTCCTCGGAAAGCCCTTCACACTTAGCCTTGCGGGCTAATTCATTTATTCTGTCAATTCCGCATTTATCCACAATTGTCCCCCCAAAAATTAATAAGTACAATTATTATAGCCTAATACGTTGGTCTATAGCAATTTATTTCAGTTGTGGACAGAGTTTTAATAAATAATTAGGCAATTATTAAAGCATTCATAATGTGCGGGCTTAATTTATCTACTACTTAAGCCCGCTTAATTTAGATTATGACGGTACAAGGAACTTAGAAACATTGAAAGAATCTGATTTCTCGTAAATCTATTCCAAAAAAGTTCCAGTTAAATCCGTTCCATCTATAGCCCGATACAGACCTTGGCCCGACAAATGTGGGATAGAACCAAAAAGGCCTTATTTGGTTTGGCCAAACATATGTAAACCTGAAGAGACAGTTAGCAATAGCACCCGGATCAACTGCAAAGGTACCTATTGGTGGCATCTGTGGTATAAAGGCAGGAGGTGGTCCGATGGGAGGACCATCTGTGGGACGCTGTGGAGAAAACGGAGTAAAGGGAGTAAAAGGAATCAAAAATCTGAATATATCGAAGGGTG
>CAYUZC010000187.1:0-4580 GCA_964449525.1 uncultured Ruminiclostridium sp. | reverse complement strand
TGTAATTGTAAGTATCGCAGCCCTCTTATCAGCTCCGCCATTATCAGAAGTTACAGTCGACTGCATTGAGAGACCAATACTACTTAGAAACTGGCTGTGGTCCTCAATACTTTACATATCCTATAATATTGTTCCCTCAATCTCAATACTGGGGCCTCTGGGAAAGCAAGTTCAAAATAGGAATACTATAAGACGTGGCGCAATCTTAGGGGGTGTTGGATTGGGCGTTGGGGCTGTTGCTATTTTCTTAGCCCTATATGTAAATGCACCTTCAATACGGCATTTAGAGATTCCCATGATTATGGTAGCACGCCGCATTTCTCCTGTGGTTCAAGGCATATATGCCGTAGTTTTATTAGCTGAAATCTACACCACAGCAGTGGGAGATTTATACGGCTTTGCGGCAAGAATTTGTGATTTAAACACAAAGAAAGCCACTCTTGTTATCTTGATATGCTCTGTATTAGCATTTTTAGCGAGCCTAACGGGCTTTTCAAATCTGGTAAAATATCTGTATCCTACTGTAGGATATTGCGGAGTTATTACTTTAATATGCCTTGTTTACCATAGACATAAAAGCTAAGATAACGTTATAAAATTAAAGTCGGAATAGAATTATCCTTTCAATTACAGATAAATCCACGCCGACCCCTCTCATTCATTATTATATATCGTTAGGTCAGCCTCTTAGAAAAAATATTTAAATTGGATTTGTTGACAATGTAAGTGCCTGTATCTTCATACCCGGGAATCTGCTTACCTTGGATTGCATCAACCATCCATTTGACTGCTACCTCTCCCCATACAAACTGCCGTTGAGCTATGGAAAACTCTACGATTCCCTCTTGAATATACTTTCCCATTTCTTTGTCACAGTCAAAGGAAATAAGCTTTTTTTCGATTTTATACTTTTTGAAGTATTTTGCAAACCGTAGCCCCCACATTAGATTTGTTGTATAAACCAAATCTGCATCCGGATGCTCCTCAAGAACGTTCTTTATATATCTTTCCGTCTCTTTGTCAGGAGGATTGGCAGGTAGCGCAACCGTTACCGCTTTTATTCCGGTACCATTGGTGATTTCATCTGTAAATCCTTTTGCACGATCCTGTATGATTGTCTTATTGATGTCACTCCATATATTTGCAATAACCTTTCCTTTGTTGTGAAGCAGTTTCAGGGCTACCTGAGCAGCAGCCTTCCCGCCGTTTAGTCCATTTGTTTCAAACATACCCAGCCTTTTACTCTGAGGTGAATCCGCATCAAAGCAGATTACTTTAATGCCCTTGTCCACAGCACGGTTAATTGCCTTCGCCATTTCTGAGTCATCATTCGGGCTTATGGCTACAGCGTCAAAACCCCGCTCCTCTATCTCAGCCAGCATTCTCATCTGTTCCCCTGCATCCTGAAGTTTAGGAGCAAAGATTTCCAGATCTACATCATATTTTCTTGCCGTTCTCACGGCTGACTCAATGGTTGGATTATAAAATGGATGTTCCCAACAGAACACCATAGCAAGCTTTTTCTTATCAACATTCATTTCTTTGGATAAATCCAGTTCTTCCTCGTTGATCAGATTATCGATGCTACCCCTTAAACCTGTCACAATATCCACCAAGCTACTTGTGGCATTCGTCTGGCTCATGGTTAGTGAAGCTAACTCCTGGGTTGTAGCTGCTGATTCCTCTGTAATCGATGCGATATTTTCTATAGACTCGCCTAACTGGTTCTTTAATTGATAAAGCCCGTTAAACTCATTACTGAAGCTATATTGCTGTTCTATGGAACTTTTTATGAAGCTGTCAATATTTCTGAAAGCCTTTTCTGATTCGTTTACCGAAACTTTTTGCCGTTTAAACACCTCTTTGGAGTTATCCACCGTTACTTTAACTTGTAACAGCTCATTTATTACTCCCGTAACCATATTGTTAATTTCCATGCTGGCGTTCCGGCTCTGTTCTGCTAATTTTCCGATTTCTTCTGCTACAACTGCAAATCCTCTTCCGAACTCGCCTGCCCTGGCCGCCTCGATGGATGCGTTTAAAGACAATAGATTTGTCTGGCTTGCTATAGCGGAAATCATGCTTGTTGCCATTGAAATGTTATCCGCCTGTGTTGTCATCGTATCAATCTTTGATATTATATCTTCCATAACCTGACCGAACATATCATTACTGGATAAAAGTTCTTCAAAGCTACCTGCACCATTCTCACTGGCTACTTTTGTCCTATTGCCTTCTTCAATGAGTCTTTCGGAGATCTCAGAGATATTCTCGATTTTTGTGACCATATCGGACAAAAATGATGAAAAGTTTTCTACATCAGATGCTTGGGATATAGCCCCAACTGCAATCGATTCAGAAGCCATAGAAATATTTTCCGATACATCTGAAATGTCTTTAAGAGATAAATCAATATTATCCGTAAGCTTTACTATTTCTGCAACATTTCCGCTCAATTTCTGTTTTTTGACGGAAAAATCCTCTTGTATCTTTTCTGTTAATGCAGTACTTTTCCTTTTAGCCCAAATCACAAATATCCCTCCAAACAATCAATTTCGGGCATAGAAATACCCATAACAGTTGCCGTTCATTGAATCAGCAACTATTTTGTCATATCCGTTTATTTTGTCGGTTTATTGCGAAAATGAAAGTTATCTGTCATAAAAATAACATATGTCGTAACATATGTCAAGTAATTTTTTATTGCTTAAAGCATACTGCTTAACTTGTTCTTATTCCTGCTTTCTTCATTTAATTATAATATGATTTATCTATGTTCATTTATCAACAAAATCGACTAAAATATGCGTAGCATCACAAAAGGGTTTGTTTTTGGATTTACCACAACGGCACAGAACAACTCTGTTTCTTACCTCATAGGCAGAACCATCAGAAGATTCAATGGGTATTCCCCCCTTAACGAAAATGCCCCCACTTACTGACCTTTGGCAGTCTTGTATGATATCAATTGAGGGCTCATACTCAGGCTCAATTTCATTACCCTGTTTATCTAATGCGACAAGTCTGCCGGTAGGGCAATCACTGGTAGCGCGTATCGCTTCCTCAATGTTTTCTTCATTATCTGAATTCTCTACAAGCTGCCACGCATCCCCTTTTTTTCTATGGCAGAAACGTGCGAAAGCGCACCTGTTATCATCCAAAAGATCAATGCCGGGACCTTCCAGCAATTCACTTCTGCTTTCATATGTGTTATTCTGAGCGGTCTCAGTGCCATCGAACTCCGTTTTTACATGGGTTCCGTCACAAAATGGCGCATTCTTTGATTTTCCACAGCGGCAAAGTGCATATTCCTCTGATTGGTGCAACTGGCGTCCATCTATGAACCTATTTTCCCCGTCACTAAACATGATAATTTTCTCTGATAAAGGTATATTACCCGAAACAAGATAAGGCCCGTTTTTTAAGATTTTAATTCTGTAGTCTTTTTTATGCATTAGTGATGAAACCCTCTTTCTGGCTATTTTTGTTGTCATAGTATTCTGTTGTAAATTTTTCTAAGATATCTTTTATATTTGGTGCTAAACTATCCGGTAATGAATTACATTTTACGGATTAGCCATGTTATTGCCGAACCATGAGTCATTTATACCCCACATAGGAAATTCAAACGTACCACGGATAATATGCTCAACAGCCTCATTTTTGGACGAAAACCCGGTAACAACAAATTCAATATTAAGTGATCCGCCACAAGCCTCGGATATGTTGCCACTCATTTTATATTCTATCGTATTCAACATAAAATTATTTTTATAATTATCGACTGTTTTTTCTGCTAAAGCTACATATTCTTCATTACGATTTGGATCAGTATATGGCCTTGATTCTTCCTCTTCATATGCTATACATATATAATCATATAAATACTGAATATCTTCCAACTGAATAGCATCTATGTAAGCTTCTACGCGATTAACAGTTTTTTCACCATAAAATAATAATGGATCATTGTACTTGTAAGTAACATCCTTGCTCCCAAAGCTTTTAATAATAATATCTCGTTTTATGCCTGTTTCACTTGTGAACACATACTGCTTACCAGTAGTATTCGGAGTATCGTATGTTGCACTAATATCTTTTTGATACTCAAAGCTAATAAGTTTATCACCTCTAAAATGTTCATGGTATATGTTTAAACCACCCGGTAATGCATCAATTTCAAATTGGGGAATTTCTTCATAAACACTATCGTAATGCTCGGTGAGAAAAGACAAATCATTTTGGTTTATAGCATGCATGACTGAATTAACAAAATCCTCCTCTTTGGTTTGTTCATACCGATCTTGCTCCGGAGTCTTTGCAGGTTGTTGAATGTCTTTATCTGATAACAGATAAACCACTAATTGATGTTTTGGTGTGCACTTGTAAGTGACTCGCATCCCGTTAATCATAGTTTCATCTGTCGAACCATCGGTGGGATTCTGATAATATTTCATGAAATAGCGGTAAATATCTTCACCGTTTTCGCTAAACAGTAAATTGAATGTCGCAAGTAGTTGAGAACTATAATTATCGTCAAGCAAATCCGGAAACATCAGATTTTCTACAGAGAATGAGAC
>CAYUZC010000186.1:2375-4583 GCA_964449525.1 uncultured Ruminiclostridium sp. | reverse complement strand
ATTCTGGCCACAAAAGCCCCAATCGATATCGAAGCTTTCCTTCTGGATCTGGTTTCAAAAAAGAGAGGCGTCAGAAACATAATCACACCGGTTAAAACAGGTATAGCTGCTATAATTCCATTAAGCCGGTCATCTGCACCGAGATATTTTAAATATCCGGCCATAAAGGCTCCCGCTGTCAAAGAACCGACGGTTCTTGCGGTTGAGCCTTCAAATATGGATAATACACGGCTTTTATGCATGTCTGCTTCCTGCAGTTTTGATTTGTTATAAAATAAATTATTAATAAAATTCTTGGCCCGGTTCTTATTATCTGTCTTTACCATTTAGTCCTCTCTGTCATCAAAATCAATCAGGATTATTTTCCAAATTAGATGCGACGCGGGACCTGCTTAATTAAACAAGTCCCGCGCCAATAAATTTAAAAAGGGGCTATTTTGTTATTTCGCCGTTTATATCCCATAAATCCGTCCAGTCTTTTGAGCCGTCCCAGAGGAACACCTGACCCTTGATAAGACGGCAATTCTTATCAGCTTGGGTCAATTCATTCATTTCTTCTTCTGTTAACAGATCTTCCACTGTACAGCGGAGGTTGCTGGCATATTCGTTACGGTATACAGAAAATGGAATTGGAGTCTGTCCGCGTTGAACCGCCCATTTAATACAAATAACTGCGGGATGGACATTATGAGCCTTTGCAATTTTAACAACAATCGGATCTTCAATATCCACAACATCGTCCGGGGTCTTATCTCTGTCGGGACGAGTCGGTGAACCAATTGGGCAGAACCCGATGGGTTGTATGCCCATTTCCAGACAGTAGTTGAATAACTCAGGCTGCTGGAAGCAGGGATGAAGCTCCATCTCATTGGCAACAGGCATAATTGTGGCATCGCGAACTAAAAGCTTCAGCTTTGGAACGGTCATATTAGATGAACCTATATACCTAACATAGCCGGCCTTAACAAGCCTTTCCATCTGATACCAGGTTTCCATGTATTCCTCATGGATATAAGGTCTTGCGTCCTTGTTATGATAATCCGGGGACGCTCCCTTGGGGTGGAAATTCGGGAAAGGCCAGTGTACAAAGAAGAGGTCTATATAGTCCAGCTTAAGGTCTTTGAGTGATTTTGCACAAGAAAGAAGAACATCGCCCTTGCCGTGCATGTCATTCCACAGCTTCGAGGTAATGAATAATTCTTCCCTCTTAATTCCGGTTGCCATAATTTCCTGAAAAACATCTCCGATAAGATGCTCATTTCCATAAACAGATGCACAGTCAAACAACCTGAAGCCTACCTCAGCAGCACCCTTTACCGCTGCTGCGATGTCTTCGGCGCTGAAACGGTCGGATCCGAAGGTACCCATTCCGATACCGGGCATTTTTCCTCCGCCACGAAGAGTTCTCTGGGGAACAAGTCTCGGATTAATAGCATCGTTTTTAAAATCTACCATTTTTCATCTCTCCTTATCCTTTATTATTAACTATTACTCGACAACAACGCCTTTTTTCAAAATTATATTGGCGTATAATGCCTTCTCGCCTGTAGCCACAACCGCATAGGCTTTCTTTGCTCTTTCATAAAAGGCAAAGCGTTCAATATTCTCAACTTTGTTGCTTGTTGCTTCATGCTTTTTCACAATTTCTTTGTAAACATCCCAAATTGGGGTCTCTACCGGATCCCCCTGTACCACCTGCATCAGCTGAACAGGGGCCTCCACGTATGGATCCAGCGGGTAAAATTTCAGCACAGCATCCAAGATTTCCGGAATACCGTGGCCGTCACATCTTACAAGTCTTTGTGCAATGCTTGCCGCAGGAAAATTTCCGTCCGAGATAACAAGTTCATCACCGTGTCCCATCTCCATAAGTATTTTTAAAAGCTCCGGTGTGATAATTGAGGGAATTCCTTTCAACATAAGTATCAATCCTTTCTTTTTTATGAAATCTTAGATTTATATAACTTACTGCTTACAGCCATAAAGGTACTCATCAATACAATTTACTACTCTATCCTTTGCCAGACTGACCGGGTCATTGTTCAATTTTCCATCCCTGATTTTACTGTATTGTACAGGCATAAACTGGCTGATGAGAGTCAGCGGTATTTTTATCGATCCCAGATTTTCAAACAATTTAACTATGGCTTCCTTAACCTCAGGAATAGGAAGATAGTATCTGCACCTGTCAGAAAAACTATATTTTCT
>CAYUZC010000186.1:0-2275 GCA_964449525.1 uncultured Ruminiclostridium sp. | reverse complement strand
TACTCTGGTTACCTGAAGACCTTCCTCTTCATCCTGGCTACCTCCGGGGATAGGAACCTCACTTCCCACAACATAAACCGGATGTACCGCAGTTGGTTGACTTGTTTTCAGCTCTTTATAGGCTTCCTCGGCAACTTCAGCCAGAACTGCGCCTCTTTCTGCAATTACTTTTGTATCCAGTCTTTCATTGGCATTATCGCTTCCTAAATGCATACTGGTATCGATGTGTATCTTTGTGAAACCCGCCAACACAAACTGTCTGATCAGCTCCTTGGATTTTTCCATGGCGCTTTGGGCGGGCTCGCTCTTCCAGGTTAGCGGTCCAAGGTGATCGCCTCCCAATATGATTTTATCTTTTGAAAAGCCTACTTTATCTGCCAAAGTGTATACAAAATCTTTGAAGTCGGCCGGCATCATTCCGGTGTAACCGCCGTACTGATTGACCTGATTGGCAGTAGCTTCAATCAATACAACATCATTATCCTTTTTAGCGCGTTCCATAACCGCTTCTATGACCAAGTCGTTTGCACTGCAGGCCGAATATATACCGGTCGGGATACCCGCTTTCTGCTTTTTTACAATTTCCTTCATTGGATGTAAACCGCTCATATTAAACTCTCCTATTCATTCATCAATAAGATTTTGCCTTTTACCAAACCGCGTGTTTTGTACATTTCAAAGCCTTCGGCCGCTCTTGACATTGGGAGCTTTTTAAATATCAGGCTCTCATCAAATTTAAGCTGACCGGAAGCGAAGTAATACGCCGTATCAGACCATTCTCTACCCGGAAAAGGAGCACTGTATGACATCCAAGAACCGGTGAGTTTGAATTCCTTGCGGTTCATATTCTCAAATAATCTTGGAGTAAATGTAAGTTCCTTTGTAGGTGTACCGATAAAGCAAACACTGGATTTGTTTCCGGCAAGCTCAAAGGCCAGTTTTTCTGTAATATCAACTCCGGCAGTCTCGTAAACGAAGCCAAAGCCTTTACCATCGGTCATTTCCATGGCCTTTTCCTTAAAATCACTATTCATCGTGTTAATGACTACATCGGCGCCGAGCTTCTTTGCCAGCTCAAGTCTTTCCTCAACGATATCAAATACAAATACCCTTCTGGCCCCAAGAATTTTTGCCCATTGAGCAGTAAAAAGTCCTATCGTTCCTCCGCCAAGAATAGCTACATCTTCTCCGCCCCTGTAATCTGCTAATCTTAAACCATGCAGTGCTACGGTAGATGGCTCAAAGAAAGCGCCTTGTTCAAAGCTTACAGTGTTCGCAAATTTTATGGCATTTCTTTCAGGTAACTTTACATACTCGGCAAATCCACCCTGTTCTCTTGATCCGATAAAACTGTAGTTCTTGCACAAAGCATACTCGCCCTTCTGGCAATCTTCACATTTCATACAGGGCAAAAGTGGAGCGCATGAGACTCTGTCTTCGGGTTTAACGGTTGTTACTTCTTCTCCGATTTTTACAACCTCACCGGAAAACTCGTGTCCTAAAACAATCGGGAAGTAATGCGCCGTTCCTAAGTTAACCCTTGGTATATCTGAACCGCATATACCTGCAGCTTTTACCTTTACTAATACCTCTTTGCTACCGATTATCGGATCCGGGTATTCTTCATATCTCAAATCTCCCTTTGCGTGTAAAACAGACGCTTTCATTACACAACCCACCTCTTTCAAATTTATTTAATATTTTGTATCTCACTGATTTTTTGCATTGAATCCTTCAATTTTTCATACAACTCAATATAAATTTCATAATATTTCATGTATCTATCATGAGCTTTCATGTCCGGCTCATGGAGTCTCGTGATTTGAATTGTTCTTCCCACCGCTTCCTCAAAGCTCTTGTACGCACCTGTTCCAATTCCCGCGAGTATTGCTGCTCCTAAGGTTGTAGCTGTATCCGAAGCAGGCACCTGAATTGGAGTTGCGGTGACATCTGCTTTTATTTGTGTCCATAGTCTGCTGTTGGCGGCTCCTCCCATGGCATTTAGAATTCCGGATTTTACACCGCTTTCTTCGGCAGTCTTCATATTATGGTAAAGAGCGTAGGCACAGCCTTCCATTACCGAACGAATCATATGAGCTCTTGTTTTATCGTATCCGAGTCCGAAAAAGACTCCCTTGGCGTTTTTATCCCATAACGGGGATCTTTCACCCGCCATATAAGGCAGAAAGATTAATCCGTCTGAACCTTGTGAAATGGCTTCCGCTTCATCATCCATTATTTTGAAAACATTAGTCCCATCGAGCTTTGCCTGTGC
>CAYUZC010000185.1:0-4594 GCA_964449525.1 uncultured Ruminiclostridium sp. | reverse complement strand
GAGATTTTAAGCCTTGCCTTAAGCTACGGTCTGGAGGCTCTTCAAAACGGTAAAATTGAGTGGTTGGGCGAATAGCAGGAGAAAAATATGAAGATTAAATTATTGGATATTAAAGGATTTGGAAAATTTAATAAGCTTAAAATAATCCCCAAAGAGGGATTTAATATAATTTTTGAAACTAATGAGTCAGGAAAATCCACTTTGCAGGCATTTATAAGTGCCATGCTATATGGTCAGCGTGGAGGCAGAAAATCAAAGGATGGAAGCCTCCCTCCTTTAAAGCATAACAAGCCATGGAATAGCGAGCAATATGCCGGGATATTGGAATATATCCTGGAAAACGGAAATGCATACAGAGTAGGTAGAAATTTTGAAAAAGGCACCACAAATATCTACGATGACGGAGCCAATAATTTGACTAACTCCTTTTCAATTGATAAAGAAAGGGGTCCTATGTTTGCCGATGAGCATTTAGGAATAGATGAAGCCGCATTTGAGAGGAGTGCATTTATCGGTCAACTTAAGAGTGTTATTGACAATGAAGGAAAGAAAAATCTGATTGATAAGCTCTCTAATTTGAATACTACCGGGAGCGAGGAAATTTCTTTAACAGGTGCGCTTAAGGCGTTGGATACGACACTACTTGAGAGAGTGGGTACAAAGACCTCGACAACACGTCCATTGAACAAAATAAACAACGCGATTTTCGAATTGGAGCAGCAAAAGTCATATATAGAGAAGAAAAACGAAAGCTTTATGGAAACTGTTCTGGCTCTACGCGAGCAAAAGAGTATATTAAGCGAGCTTAATAAGAAGATTGCTCAATTAAACTTGGAAAAAGAGGCTATGATTGCCACCAGATTATTATCATTACAAAAAGAACTGGAAGACCTGATTCTCCAAAAAAGCACAATTGAAGAAAGCTTAAAGGAGAGCGATAGAAGCATTAACGGGCTAAGAGACTATGAAAATATCTCTGCAGAGACGGTTTCGGAGATTTCAATGATGCTCTTGGAAGAAAAGCATATTGATGAAATGCTTCAGATGGATCAAACCCGACTAACCGAATTTCAAGAGAAATGTGATTTATTATCAGATTCAATGGAGCCTGATGAATTGTTTGAAAAAAAGGTAGAGGATGTTCAGAGTGCTATAGAAATATATAATGAGGCCAAGGAAAGGGCCAAAGACAGGAAAGGTAAATCTCCCAAACGAATATTGCCGACCAAGATGAAGCGAAATTGGATGCCTTTTATTGTCCCGGCGGGACTGCTCTCGGCAATGTTAATGACAGCATATTTTTTTTATAAGCAAAACCCGATTTATTTAGGGGTTGCGGCTATTATGGGTGTTGCTACAATGACGTTGCTTTTAATAAACCTTATCAAGCGAAATAATTCAGGTATCAAATCTTACGACGAAGCCCAAGAACTTAATAGAGTGCTTTCAGAGGCTGGTTTTGTTGACATGATGGATTTTGTCCGGTATAGGGAAAGCCAGATTAAGAAAAGGGAGCTACAAAAAAGTTATACGGAGCAGCTTTCAGGTTCAAAAGAGCATATTGGAAGCCTTTTGACGAAAAAAGAGAGGTTCACTGAAATATGGGATTCCTTTGCAGAAGATTGCAAAGCAAATTGCGATGATACCGACAGGACCGAAGTTCTTGAGACGATTAAAAAAGGTGTTACAAGCTACATAAAGGCAAGTGAGGATAAGAGGCTTCTTTTATCTGATAAGGAAAATATCAATGAAAAGTACGAAATTGTGCTGAGAGAAGCAGGAATGCTGGTGGGAGAGGTCTTCATTACCACTGATGATTTAAATAATTATGTGAATAGGTTCAATCATGATCATAAACCGGATAATGACGGAATAACCCTTACCAAACTAGAGGAGATTATCAAAGCTACAGACGCGCGCAAAAATGAGGCTGAACTTAAAATTGCCACAATTAATGCGCGCCTGGAGCAGGCTCCGGCAGAAAACGAGCTATCCAAGGTTCTTGAGAAAATAAGCTATTTTACTGAGAAAAAAGAAGAGCTTGAAATAAAGGGTTCAAGCCTGATTTTGGCAAGTCAGGTCTTAAAAGAAGCTGCATTAAAAATGCAAAGAGATTATATTCCTCAACTTAATGAAGAAATGAGCAGAATGATGAACACACTAAGCGCGGGACGATATAATAAAATCAGCACCAATGATGAATTAAGCATTAATCTTGAAGCACCGGAAACCGATGAACTTATCCCGGTAAACCGCTTAAGCGCCGGAACGATAGATCAGGTTTATCTTTGTATGCGGTTAGCCGCAGTAACCCTTATCGAAAAAGGCAGGGAGATTCTGCCGCTGTTTTTAGATGAACCATTTTCACAATATGATGAAGAGCGTGTTAAAAATGCATTTGAGCTCTTAGAGGAAGTTTCAAAAAAACGTCAGGTCTTCTTTTTTACATGCAGAGAGCGGGAATATGAAATTGCGACTTCGGTTTTTGGCGATTCTATGAATAGAATCCGACTTAATAATGATAGTTTCCAATAACTTCTTAAAAAAATACAGACTTCAAGTATTATAGCTTTCGTAAACATCAAAAACATCGTGAAAAAGTACGGCAATTATAAAGCCGTACTTTTTTTATAGCATAATTGTCCATTATTCTGAAAGAATAAGCACTGAAGCAAATATATTATGAAAGCGGTGAATGGTATAAAGACTAAAAAACTACTTATCATGATTTTTACAATATTCATTGTAGTATTAAGCTCCTTTTCAAGTCAAAACAGCTTTGGTGCCCCAGCCAATCAGGCCAGTGAGATACAGCTCTTGGCAAGAGCAATAAACGGTGAAGCCAGGGGGGAGCCCTATGAGGGTCAGGTAGCGGTTGGTGCGGTAATTCTGAATCGTGTAAAGTCTTCAAGTTTTCCAAATTCTGTTGCGGGTGTTATTTATCAACCCGGGGCTTTTACCGCGGTAAGTGATGGTCAGATTAATGTTGCCATTGACTCAAAATCAACTGTAGTGAAAGCTGCTCAGGATGCATTAAACGGTTGGGATCCCACTTATGGTTGCCTTTATTATTGGAACCCGGCAACAGCCACCAGTAAATGGATTTGGTCCAGAAAAATAATTGTAAAAATCGGAAAGCACAATTTTGGGAAGTAAAAACAATAATCAGAGAAAGGCTTAGGTATAATATGGAAAATGATGTAGAAATGAATATTGAGAAAGAGAGAGCAGAACACATTGAGAATAATTATAAAGAGCTTAATCGCCTAAAGGCCAAAAATAGAGGGAAAAATGTAATAATAGTCTTGCTTCTTGCAACCACCCTTTTCGGAGCATATCAATACAATATGGTCATGAGGTTGAGACAACAGTTGAACAATGCCTATAACAAAGCATTTTATGAGTTGGTAGGCTATATTAAGAATGTAGAAATTATGCTTATGAAAGCGCGGATGACCTCTTCACCTCAGCTTACTGCGGCAACTTTAAGCGACGTTTGGAGAGAATCATTCTGTGCAGCAAGCAATTTAGGTCAGCTACCTATTTCGGTAGGGGTATTGTCTAACACCGAAAAGTTTTTAACTCAAGTGGCGGATCTGTCAAAATCAATGGTCAAGCAAAGTACCAACGGAAATTCCATTGACGATGAGCAGATGAAGACTCTTGCTAATCTTCACAGTTTTTCCGTCAATCTTGAAAAAAATCTTTTAGATATGCAGCAGGATCTTTCTAACGGTAATTTAAAGTGGGAGAATGTGGCCAAGGAAGGCCAGGAAGAAATGAAAGAAGCTTCAGAAGAGATGCCGAAGAACTTTACCGGCATTAATGATGAATTTCAGGAAATGCCTACCCTAATATATGATGGGCCTTATTCTGAACACATGCAAAACCGGAAGGCTCTGGGACTATCCGGGGATAAAATAACAGAAAATCAGGCTATTGAGAAACTAAACAAATTTATGGGCAACGGAGTAGTGAGAAATATATCTAAGCTTGCAGACAATAACAATGGAATTATTAACACATATAATTTCAAGATGGAGTTGGCAGAGAAAGAAAAAGATAGTGTTGCAGAAGCCGATGTCTCAGTATTAGGAGGACATGTAATTTGGTATCTATATAACAGAGAAATAGGCGACAAAACTATTGATATTGATAAAGCAATGGAGTTAAGCTCAAAATTTTTAAAGGATCGTAATTATAAAAATATGAAGCAGTCCTATTATATGCAGAATGAAGGTATTGCCACAATTAATTACGCTTATAACGATAATAATATTACCTACTATCCGGACCTGATAAAAGTGAAGGTAGCATTGGATAATGGTGAGATTGTAGGCTTTGAGGCAAACGGATTTCTCATGAATCATACAAAACGTAATTTTGGTGAACCTAAGCTGAGTGAAACCCAAGCCAGAGAAAAGGTTGTAAGAGGAGAAAACATTAAATCATCAGGTCTTGCGGTTATTCCAACTAATTATGGCAGTGAGGTACTGTGCTATGAGTTTACCGGCAAGATAGAGGACAGTGACTTTCTTGTATATATCAATGCAAATACAGGGGCAGAAGAGGAGGTTCTGATAATTATTAACTC
>CAYUZC010000184.1:3070-4631 GCA_964449525.1 uncultured Ruminiclostridium sp. | reverse complement strand
GATTAATCTTTTCCTAATTTGAGGGCCAATAAAAGCCACTATTAATATTTTAGCCAGATCTCCGGGTACAAAGGGAAGCACGCCTACCGTAAGCGCAGCACTTATGGGCATATCAGCTTGATATGAGAGCCAGATAGTACCGAATGAATAACATACTGTCATACCAAGTATCATTCCTACAACACATAAATACCATTTATCAATAAATCTATCGATAAAGAATCCTGAAATTAATGTCATAAAGAGAAATCCAATAATATATCCGCCGGTTGGGCTTAATAACTTAGAGGGTCCACCGGAAAAACCAGAAAACACCGGGACTCCGACCAAACCTATTAGCATGTAAATTACCAAGCTCATAGTAGCTTTTTTTGTTCCGAGTATGTATAGTGCAAAAAAGATGCCTAGGTTTGTGAAGGAAATCGGGATCAATCCGATAGGTATGGATAGAGGTCCAAGAATACATATTACTGCTGCCATCAATCCGATAATAGTAGTTTGATAAACATTAGATTTTTTTACCATAGTTTTTCTTCCTTTTAAGCATCTTAAATTAAATTTATTTGGTATTGCACATATTGAAGTATAAATGAATAATACTACTAATGTCAACCTGAAATATATTTAAGTTAACAATAGTTAAAATTGGTCAATTAAAATTATTAATAACATAGTTACTCAAGTAAGCAATCGACCTTGATAAGGGTTTTTGTGTCAGATATAATTGAATTAAATAAACATTACATATTAAGTTTTTATCGAGGAAGGTAACCCAAAAATGTTTAAGAATAAAGTAGCTGTAATTACCGGAGGAGCTCTTGGAATAGGGAAGAGGATAATTCAGGAGTTTGCCAAAGAAGGTGCTAAGGTAGCTTTTATAGATATGAATAGTAAGGCAGGAGAAGAAACAAAAGATGATATAACAAAGAACGGTGGCGAGGCTTTATTTTTCACCGGGGATTTAGCCAAGGAAGAAACATTGAAAAACTTCAGCAAAACTGTTATCGAACAATACGGACATATTGATTATCTTATAAATAATGCCATGATTAGCAAAAAAGGAATATTATCCGATTGCGGGTATGATGATTTCAACGAAGTGCTTCATGTGGGAATTACAGCCCCTTATATGCTTACAAAGCTGTTCTTTCCGTATTTCAACGCCGGTGGAGCAGTAGTCAATATTTCCTCAACCCGTGCATTTCAATCCCAAAGGGATACAGAAAGCTACACAGCTACTAAGGGAGGTATAACTGCCCTGACTCATGCATTAGCAGTCAGCCTTGCAGGAAAGGTTCGTGTAAATTCCGTTGCGCCTGGCTGGATTGATACAGGAAGCACTTACGAAAAAAACTATATCCCTGAGTATTCGGATGCTGATAAAAACCAGCATCTGTCAGGACGTGTAGGACATCCGATGGATATCGTAAGAACCGTATTTTTCCTTTGCCATGAAAACAATAGCTTTATTAATGGTCAGAATATCTGTGTTGACGGTGGAATGAGTAAGCTCATGATTTACACCGAAGACCATGGCTGGCACTACGGGGACGGAGAGTAG
>CAYUZC010000184.1:0-2970 GCA_964449525.1 uncultured Ruminiclostridium sp. | reverse complement strand
TAAGCTCATGATTTACACCGAAGACCATGGCTGGCACTACGGGGACGGAGAGTAGCAAACTGTACCGCTACATAAGACATGCAAAAACCTTATAAATACCGTTTGATGTCACGTCCAATAACATTGGCATAAAGCTCAATATATGGCTTGATAGTACTTGCCATAATTTTTCCGATTAGTATTTCCTCTACCTGAAAAAAGCCAACTGATGCCGACATCTCTATCGATATTTTAATAGGTTTCTCTGAGCCTTTCTCAATAGCAACCTTTTCAACAGAAGAAGAGGAATATTTATGAATGTCACCTACGCGGGATTCGTGATTAATAAGCATAGGTATTCGCGAACGACCTTTTTCCATATCGCATCCGTCAGCAACAAGTATTATTCCCGCTTCCAATGAGGAAATGGCATGGTGAGTCATATGCCCCATGATACCTTCCAGAACAACGCTCTTTATAGTAATTTGGCGGATAAGTTGATCAGGAAGAGCAGTCTTAAGAATCCGGTCAATAATCCGTTCAGCTATAACAAATGAGCTTATCTCATGATTTTGTCTACCTACAGACATTCCGATATCATGAAGGAAAGATGCCAACAGTACCGCTATGCGACTATCCTCAATAGAACCGGTTCCTTCTTTTACAATACTTGTCTGTATTTCTTCCTCACTAAGGATATTAAACATATTCATTGCGTTAACTGTAACCTTACGCATATGCACAGGACCGTGATCATTATAGCCAAGACGTCGAATAGAAACAGCATTAGCTAACTCCTGCCATTGATGAATTTCTTCATCTGTGGTTATCAGGCGCGCTGTTTCAAGAGCTTCATCGCTTAACATTGCAAATAGTTCATTTTCAAGACTTTGTTCAAATGGTGATTTCATAATGTATTTCCTATCTATTTTTAAATAATTTAATGTTTTTATGATTTAACATTGTAAGCTTAATGCGTATATTAAGTTTATCATTTACTCATGGGATTTCAAAGATATTTTTTGCTTCTACCAATCATACATGTAATATCTATTTAAAACAGTCAATACTTTATATTGTAGAACTTGTATTAAAAAGGAGATGTCGCTTTATGAAAAGGTATCTTTTAATCATCATTTTGATTATAACAATCGCTATGTCGAATATTGCATTATTTGCAGATAATGCTTTTAAGGTGTTAGTGAACGGGCAGGAAATAGAACTTATCTCTACCCCTGTCGGAGAAGATAGAATAATCTGGGTTCCGGTACGTAGCATTTTTGAATCACTGGATTCGAAAGTAGAATGGCAAGGGTCTGATAATTCAATTTTTATTATTAAAGCACAGAAAAATATTAGGCTGCAAATTAATAGTGATATAGCTACAATAGACGGGAAGGAAATCCTGCTAGATGCGCCTGTAAAGGTAGCCAACGGTACTTCTCTGATCCCACTTTCTTCTGTGGCAAAGGTAATCCCAGTAAAAGTTGAAGTAGATCAGGAAAATTATCAAATTAAAATCACTGATTTTTCATGTGGGATCATGCTGACAGCAAAATCACATATCTTAATAGAGCCCAAATCCGGATTAATCCTGCTGAATCATAATGCTAATAAAAAAGTGCAGGCAGGAAGTGTAAATAAAATTATGAACCTGCTTTTAATATTTGAAACACTAGAAAATAAAAAAATAACCATTGATGATATGGTAACAGCAAGTAAAAAGGCTTCAAGTACGGGTGGGTCTCAAATCTTCCTTCAAACTGGTGAAAAGCAGAGTGTAGAAAATCTTGTTAAATCTATGGTGATGATAGGAGCAAATGATTCAGCAGTTGCTATAGCAGAGCATATAGCAGGAAGTGAAACTGACTTTGTAGCTTTAATGAACCAGAAAGCTGAAAGTTTAGGGCTTAAGGATACTCACTTTTTGAATGTAACTGGTTTGGACGCAGAAGGCCAATACACCTCTGCTTATGACTTGGCAATCATGGCAAGGGAATTAATCATAAAACATCCCGATGTGCTTAAATTTGCATCTACTAATGAAATAAACATACAAAAGCCCGGAGCTAAGGAAGTCTCTTTTATATTAAGCAATACAAATAAGTTACTGGGAAGTTATTCCGGCTCCACCGGTCTAAAAACAGCGTTCACTGCAAATGCACTCTATTGTATGGTAGGTACGGCTGAACGTTCCGGATTACAACTAACAGCAGTGGTTATGGGTGCTTCCGATAATGCGATTCGTTATAACGAGGCCACAGCTATGTTTGATTATGGATTCGGATGTTATAGTGTTCTTGAATATAAATTGTCTTTCTTTCAAATAATAGATTCGTGGTAAATAATACTTTACTATAAAAAACCAACAAACTTTAAAAGCAAATTGAAAGGATTTACTGACATGAATGAAGACACTATTTTTCTTTTAAGGGAATGCAATGCAGGGTGTAAATCTGCTACTAATAGCATGGAACAGGTAATACCGTATATTTCTAACGAGAAGCTTTTGTCAATTATAAATGATTACAATGATAAGCATATTAAACTTGGTGATGAATGCCATCAAATGTTAAACGAAAATAATGAGGGAGAGAAAGACCCTAAAGTTACGGCAAAAGCTTTTTCATGGATTAGTACAGAAATGAAACTGATAATGAATAATGATAATCATAAAATTGCTGACATAATGATTGATGGCTGTAATATGGGGATTAAATCAGTCAGTAAGTACATTAATAAGTATAAGGCAGCATCTGATGAAAGCATAAATTTGGCAAAAAAGCTTGTTAAGATTGAGCAGGAATTTATGAATGATATGCTTGAATATATGTAAACTTCAACATACAAGTGATAATGATACTACTAAAACAGGAAGTAGTATCATTATTTTTTCTTCCTCCATGTATTAACTTTCGTAGATGGTAGCCATATCCTGTATTCTACGCTTCATTTCTGTGCGGATATGTAACGGCTCTAAACACTCGCATT
>CAYUZC010000183.1:0-4646 GCA_964449525.1 uncultured Ruminiclostridium sp. | reverse complement strand
ATTATCCATATTAATATTAGATTAGTGTTTAATAATCTATGTGTCAAGTAATGTGTCTCGATTATTCCAAATGAACAAATATTGTGATAACATAAAATTAATTACAGTATTAAATACACATGCAAAGGACAATGGGATATGACATTAAAAGAATTATTAAATTACGATGACATCACTATTCAATGCCACGACAATCCGGATGCAGATACAATAGGCTCAGGATTTGCTTTATATACTTATTTTAAAGAAAACGGAAAGCAAGTTAGGTTAATATACAGCGGCAGAGCCAAGATGACAAAATCCAATCTGGTAATCCTGGTAAAAGAATTGTCAATACCTCTTGAGTATGTAGAAAATATTGATATTTCCGGGCTTCTGATAACTGTAGATTGCCAATACGGTGCAGGTAATGTAAAGAAGTTTCAAACTGATAATGTAGCAATAATAGATCATCACCGGCAAGAGATAACTGACGTTCCACTAAGCGAAATAAGATACTATTTAGGGAGTTGTTCAACTCTGGTATGGCAGATGTTGGAGGAAGAATGCTTTAAGGTAAATGAACACCCTGATGTCGCTACTGCACTGTATTACGGCTTATTATCCGATACAAACAGCTTTACCGAGATACGTCATCCTACAGACAGGGATATGAAAGATACTTTGAAGAATAATCCCGATCTTATTAGAAAACTAAAGAATTCAAATTTAACCATGAACGAATTAGAGATAGCGGGTATTGCTCTGCTTAGAAGTTCTTACAATTCAGCAAATAGATTTTCAATTATAAAAACTCAGCCTTGTGACCCGAACATACTTGGTTTTATAAGCGATTTGGCTATTCAAGTTGATTCAATTGATGTCTGTATTGTGTATCATGAAGTTCAAACAGGAATAAAATTTTCTGTGCGCAGCTGTGTAAAAGAAATCATGGCTTCTGAGTTAGCCGAATATGTTTCTGAAGGAATCGGCTCCGGAGGAGGACACACGGATAAGGGCGGAGGCTTCATAAGTAGAAGTGAATTTATTCGCCGTTTTCCTGCTATCAATACTGACGAATATTTACTTACTCAATTGACAAAGTATTTTGGGAGCTTCAAAGTTATTGATTGTAAAGCATACAAGCCCGATTTAACAACTATGGAAATATATAAAAAACGTCCTTTAATGCAGGGGTATGTAAATTGCACAGATGTATTTGAGAAGGGAACGCCCATTATTTTAAGAACACTACAATGTGATATGGATGATTTGGTGTCTGATGATAATATTTATATTGTTATTGGAATAAAGGGAGAAGTTCACCCTGTATCAAAGGATAAGTTCCTTATGGGATATAAAATCATAGACGAGCCTTTTGAGATTGAGACTCAATACTTTCCCCATATTCACAATAAAAATACAGGATGCATTGTTGACTTACGCCCTTATGCTAAAAAATGTATATCAAACGGGGAAATTAATGTTTATGCAAAGCCTTTGTCAGAGACAGTAAAAGTTTTTACATTGTGGGACAGAGATACATATATGCTTGGAAAGCCCGGAGATTATCTGGTTGTTAGACAAGATGATGAAAATGATATTTATATAATTACAAAGGATATATTTGAATCTATTTATAAAAAATAGTGTTGCATTATTATACATTTATATGTATAATAATACATATATTATTGAAAGTGGTGGAATGAACATGAAGCATCTATTATGTTTAAGTCAATGGACAGGAGAAGAGATAAACGAAACCTTAAAGTTGGCTGAAAAGCTTAAATACGAAAATAAGAACGGTATTAGACATAATCACCTTTTAAAAGGGAAATCCCTGGGTTTGATTTTCAGCAAGTCTTCCACCAGAACAAGGGTATCTTTTGAGGTTGGCATGTTTCAATTAGGCGGATATTCAATGTTCTTAAGCTCAAATGATATTCAACTCGGCAGAGGAGAAACTGTTTCAGATACGGCTAAGACTCTTTCCAGATATTTGGATGGAATTATGATAAGGACGTATAAACAAAGCGACGTAGAAGAATTGGCTGCATGCGGGAATATACCGATTATAAACGGGTTGACGGACAGCCAGCATCCATGTCAGATTCTTGCTGATCTTCAAACAATAAAAGAATACAAGGGCAAGCTACAGGGAATGAAACTGGCATATGTAGGTGATGGTAATAATGTTGCTAACTCACTTTTGATAGGATGTGCAAAGGTAGGTATGAATATATCGGTAGCCACGCCAAAAGGCTATGAATGTGATGAAGTATCTATCAGGCTTGCTAAGGAGTCTGCGACCAAAACCGGTGCCGTGGTTACAACCTGCTATGATTCTCATGAAGCAGTTAATAATGCTGATGTAATTTATACAGATACATGGGTCAGTATGGGTATGGAATCTGAAAAAGAGCAAAGACAGAAAACATTTATGCCGTATCAAGTTAATAAACTGCTCATGCAAAAGGCCAAGGAAGATGCGATTTTTATGCATTGTCTCCCAGCTTACAGAGGTCTTGAAGTTACTGAAGATGTTATTGACGGACCTCAATCCGTTGTATTCGAAGAAGCGGAAAATAGGCTTCACGCACAAAAAGCTGTACTCGTAAAGCTCATGGGTTAATACCTGAATCACAAAATCAAAAAAAGCTTTTTTTCATGATGAAAAGGAAGTGCTTTAATATGTTTTATTCGTTTATTGTCAGGCGTGGGACTGAAGAAGATGCGCCTGCTGTTTTTTCCATACTTCAAAGGGCATTTAATGAATACTGTAATATTACAGGTCAAACTAATCTGGAAGCCCTCTCTGAGACTGTTGAGGATATTAAGAAGGAAATACAAACAAAGGCTGTTTATATTGCTGTTATAAACAATAATATCGTAGGAACGGTTAGGCTGAGTATTAAGGGTGATGAAGCATATCTTAGCAGATTCGCTGTAGACAGCAATAATCAGAATGCAGGAATAGGAAAATATCTTATGCAAGCAGTAGATACATATCTTAAGGAAATGGGCATAAAAAAAGTCACTCTACACACATCATCAAAACATGATGCTCTTATGCGCTTCTATTATGGAATAGGCTTTTTTGTGGAAGCAATTGAAACTGATAGAGGCTATCTAAGAGCGCGTATGGTAAAAGAATATTAATGCTATATAATGATATATAGATATTTAGAGTTATCTTTCAATGTTGTTGTTTTAAAAAATTGCGCATTTGTATATCCGCAATTTTTTGCTATATAAAATGGAAAGCAAATAAAGTATAATTAATATAACAACCATGCTTTTACAGGCGAGGTATATTAAGAATGGCTTTTATAAAAAAAAATGTCATAATGTGTCTAATCGTGGCAGTTCTTGTCACGACTCTTGTGTCCTGCAATTCTGATGTAAGAATAAAACCTGTTACTCTTGAAAGTGAGCCGGAAAGTTCTAAAAAAATCAGCCTTAGATTCATAAGCAGCTGGGGTGGCGTTGATACAAAGTCAGATCCTCTGCAACAAGTGCTCAACGGTTTTATGGAGGACAATTCCGATATTGAAGTTATTAATGAATCAATGTATGGAGAGGATTTTCTTCACAAGCTGAAAACTGATTTTGCATCAGGCTACAATCCCGATGTTTTTGGATTATGGCCGGGGTCGGATATAAGATCTTTAGTCGAAGCAGGTAAAGTAGCTGATATCACCTATCTACTCGATGAAGACAAGGACTGGAAGGATACCTTCGGAGAAAGTGAATGGCAGTTCACTACCTATAGTGATAAAACCTACGGTTTACCTCTTGAGATTATATATGAATGTTTGTTTATAAATAGGGATATGTTTGTTCACCACAATGTAAAGGTACCCAGAACATATGGAGATTTAAAACAGGCGGTAGTAGATTTCAGAAAAAAGGGAGTAATACCCATAGCCTATAATTCAACAGCAGAAGGGACATATTTGTATCAGAATATTGTTGCGCGCTTAGGTGGAAGAGAAAATGTGGAGAATCCTTTTATCAACGGTGTTCCTAATAGTTGTTATGTTGAGGCCATGGATTATGTCAAAGAGCTTTATCAAATGGAAGCCTTTCCGTCTAATGCTTTTAAAATAAGCAGCAGGGAAAGGGATGACTTATTCATTAACAAAAAGGCGGCTATGATTGTTCAGGGTTCGTGGTTTATAGGCCGGTTTAAAGACGGCGATACCACTGTTGATATTGTGCCCTTTCCTTATATTAGGGGGGGCGTAACCAGTGAATCCGCATTAATTTATGGTTTTGGATGCGGTACCTTTCATATGAGCAGGTCAGCATTTAATGATGAAGTACGAAGGGATGCATCAGTTAAGCTATTAAAAGCTTTAACTTCCAAAGAAAGTGCAGAGGTATTTGCTAAAAGAACCGGGATGTTAAGTAATGTTGACTCAGAAAGACTCAATACTTATCGAGGAAGGCTGAGAGTAAATGAAAAATCACTTTTAAATGCTGCGGATGAATTGATTGGACCACCCGACAGTTTTGTGGACAGATCCATATGGGAAAGAATTATTGTTGAGGAATTCCCTTATGTGCTGGCTGGTGAAAAAACACCTGAACAGGTTTGGGAAAATGTTTGACCCGGATTCAATAGTTTTGACACATTAAACATCAAGTATCTTCTTATATCA
>CAYUZC010000182.1:0-4669 GCA_964449525.1 uncultured Ruminiclostridium sp. | reverse complement strand
ATCGTGAGAGTGGACGCTATACAGAAGGCAAGCCAAGATTTTTATACAAGTGTCAGACCAAGAGAGCGGATAAAACAGCCTGCGATTATAAAGATGTGAAGGGAAATGGAACCGACCGTTTTGTTGTCGATATGATATGCAGTATGAGCCATGAAGATGATGAGTATTACAACAAACTTTGTAATAACGAATTACTGAAGTCTGCCCAGACAGAAAGCACTGCAGAACAAATAAAGAGATATGAAAAGGAAATCACAAGGGCTAATAAGGAGATAGAAAGCCAGACTAAAAACCTGCGCTTGGCAGGGGATAACGTCAAGCAATTTATTTTGGGTGACTTGTCAAAGCTGTCTGATGAATTATCAAGCTTGACACAGCAGAAGAGTGAATTAGAAGAAAGTGCAAAAAACCTTTTAACTGATATTCAATCTATTCAAAAAACTAAAGAAATTATTTTCTCGTTTCCTAAGTTGATGGAATCGTTAACCTATCAAGAAAAAAGTGAGCTCCTAAGAAAGGTAATAGAAAAAGTGTTTGTTGTAAGGAATAAGGACGGGGATGACAAGGTACATATATTCGTCAAAGGCATGTCAGAAAATGAGTACGATGATTTTTTCAAGAAGGATTATGAGAGGAGTCAATTGTGTGTAAGAGGTAAGGATAGCATTTTCAATACATCGGGCAGCATAAGTGGCTAATCGTATTCCCTTAGTTGGGTCATAGCTTGCAACTGCCTTAATAAGTCCGATTGTACCTATAGATATTAAGTCATCAGAGTCAGTATTGCTAATAGAGTATTTTCTTGCGACATGAGCAACCAGTCGCAAATTATGCTCTATTAGTATATTGCGAGCATTTTCGTCACCTTTTCTGCAAGCATCTACGTATTTTTGTTCGTCTTGACTGGCAAGAGGCTGAGGGAAGGATTGAGGGCCCGTTATAAAGCCAGCCAAAAAGTATTGGGACAAAAATCCGGCAGCAAGTGTTTGCAAAGAAGCAAAAACCATATTATACCTCACATCCTTGGTCCATAAATAATATATGCAGGGATTAAAAATATTGCTACTGATTGCTATTGTAAAAAAAGCGAGCAGATAATATGATTTGCATAAACTTGATTTTTGTCTTGCAAAAATATATGCTATAAGGGATAAACAATTACAAATTAGAGGTGTTTTATGGATAATCTTATAGATATTTTGAAGGAAAGATACTCAACATTCAGCAAAGGTCAAAAATTAATTGCACGGTTTATAATAGATCACTATGATAAAGCTGCCTTTATGACTGCTGCTAAATTAGGTGAAGAAGTTGGAGTGAGTGAATCAACGGTTGTTCGTTTTGCTATAGAGGTTGGTTACGACGGATATCCCAAGCTACAAAAGGTATTGCGCGAGGTCATAAAGAGCAAGTTGACATCATCTCAGAGACTTGAGGTATCCTCATCACGGATTGTGTCCGAGAGTGTCCTCAAAACTGTTCTTCAATCTGATTTGAATAAAATTCGTGTTACCTTGGAAGAAGCTGATCCACATAACTTTAATGAGATAGTTGAAGAAATTCTGAATGCCAAAAAAATATACATCCTTGGAGTGAGAAGCTCAGCAGCATTAGCAAGCTTTCTTGGCTTTTATTTCAACCTTATCTTCGAAAATGTTAGGCTGGTGCATACCACCAGTGTAAGTGAGATGTTTGAACAGATAGTTAATGCCGAAGAAGGCGATGTAGTATTGGGAATTAGCTTCCCTCGCTATTCTAAACGGACATCCAAGGCAATGGAGTTTGCCAGAGATCAGGGCGCTACTGTTATAGCCATTACTGATAATGAAGCTTCGCCTCTTGCAAAGTGTTCAAATTATTCTCTTTTTGCAAGAAGTGATATGGCCTCATTCGTAGATTCACTTGTAGCCCCTTTATCTATGATAAATGCACTTATCGTCGCAATCGGTTTAAAACGTAAGGATGCGATTCATAATACCTTTGAGAAGCTTGAGAAGCTGTGGGATGAATATGATGTTTATGATAAAGGGGACAGTCACAGTAGCCTGAGAAATGAATAAAAAATGACCGGAGGATTATACTGCCGATGGCAAACAAAGTAGGTATCATAGGTGCAGGTGCAGCAGGCCTTTTTGCTGCAGGAATAGCTGCTTCATTAGGAAATAATATAACTGTTTTTGAAAAGAATAAAAGGGCCGGCAGAAAACTTTTAATAACAGGAAAAGGCAGATGTAATATTACAAATGACTGCACTTTGGATGAGCTTATGGCTAATATACCCGGAAACGGACGATTCCTTTATTCTGCCTTCAATAAATATAATAACCGAAGTATTATGGATTTTTTTGAAGCTTTGAATGTTCCGGTTAAAACTGAACGTGGTAACAGGGTGTTTCCTGTTTCAGACAGATCCCATGATGTTGTTGATGCCCTTATTAATTACGCCCGAAACAAAGGCGCACATTTTCTTTTTGAAGCCTCAGTAAAGGAAATTATATGTGAAGAGAATAGAGTAAAGGGAATACTGCTTCAAAACAATGATTATCATGAGCTTGATTCGGTTATCTTAGCCACAGGTGGGATTTCATATTCTATGACAGGTTCCACCGGTGATGGTCATAAAATAGCAGCAAAATTAGGCCACACAGTGACAGATCTTAAGCCTTCGCTTGTACCATTGGAGATTGTTGAGAGCTGGGTGTCACAACTACAGGGACTGACTTTAAAAAATGTTGGGCTTACAGTATTTGATGATAAGGATAATAAAGTTTATTATGAGCAAGGAGAAATGCTGTTTACGCATTTTGGTGTATCGGGACCTCTGATTTTGAGTGCCAGCCGTCATATAATGGAATGCGGATATAGCGGAGCGAAATTATTTATAGATTTAAAGCCTGCACTTGATGAAGAAACTTTGGATCAACGTCTTCAAAGAGATTTTTCAAAATATTCAAGAAAACAGTTTGGAAATTCGCTTTCAGATTTGCTTCCAAAAAGTCTAATACCAGTCTTTATTGAGCTTTCAGGTATCTCTTCAGAAAAGCCTGTACATCAAATAACAAAGGCTGAGAGAAAAGAACTTGTTAAGCTACTTAAAGGAATAAAACTCACAGTTTCAAAGCCTCGTCCTTTAGAGGAAGCAATTGTCACTGCTGGAGGAATATCGATCAAGGAGATAAATCCATCAACGATGGAATCCAAGCTGATTAAGGGTCTTTTTTTTGCCGGGGAACTAATAGATGTAGATGCTTATACAGGTGGATTTAATCTTACCATAGCTTTTTCAACCGGTTATATAGCAGGAAGCAATGCGTGAAAACGGTGGCGTAGTAGCCTTCAGCCACCAACTTGCATTATTATGGTATCATTTGCGGTGTATAAGGGAAAACTTATTTATATGCTTAATTGCAATATTTAGGAGTGAACTTATGGAAGGTCTCTTAAAAATTCTGTCATGTATGATACTATCTTCGTTGATAGCCATTCAGTTTTTACTTATTTCCCCTTACAGAGACAACTTAACAGATGACAGTATTAACGGGAGAGTACTTAAAATATATGAGTCGGTTATTAGCAGAGGAACAATAGTTTTAGATGCAATGGGAAATTATGAATCAAATACGGCATATATAGTTATAAATGGTGAGCAGAAAAAAATGGTTGATATGTTTCCGGTGGAACTGAACCTATGTGATGGAGATGTAGTAGAGCTACAATCTAAAAAGGGGAACTCACCGTTCTATGTTTTTTTGTTATCGAGAAAAGGTTCTATTAAAACGAATCTTAAAGGAAGCACCATCCTCATTAATCCGGGAATTAATATGCTTTTCCGCGTTACAGAGAGCCGTGCTGTTAAATAAATCAGTAGCGGTTTCTCTATTCTTTTATATATAATATTCAAAGGTAGTTCTTGTTAAGAGAAGTGACATGAAATATAATCAATAGAGTCAAATATTTTTCCTGTTTAATAAAACAGATTTACGGGGGGCTTTGACGTGGATAATGAAATCAAACAAAACGGCAGTAAAGATGTTGTAAAAGCATCGATTATGATGGCTTTGACCGGGGACAGAGATGAGGAGCGGTCGTTAAAGATTCAATTGGCGAAGAGCGGAATAAAAACCGCAGCAGTTGATTATGGAGGAGAGTTTATTAATTCGGTTATGAAAATTGTGGAAAGAGCTGTAGTCTCTGCGAAACGAGAAGGAGTAATCGAAGAATGCCATAATCAAGAAGGTGCAGTAGCCGGAGCTGCGAGAGAGGCCCTGACTCAAGTTATGCCAAAGGCATTAGGTTTAAATGTCGGTGGTAAAATTGCCGTAGCTCGCTCAGGTGAACATGTAGCTGTGGCTGTATTCTTTGGTATAGGTCTTTTGCATTTAAATGAAATTGCCATTGGTACAGGACATAGAGTAGTTTAACAGGAGGGGTATATGAAATCAATACAAATTGCTATAGACGGGCCTTCCGGTGCAGGTAAAAGTACCATGGCAAAGCTTATTTCTCAAAGGTTAGGGATAATGTATCTTGATACGGGAGCTATGTATAGAGCACTTGCTTTAAAAGCTATCCGGTTGAATATTGATACCCGCAACAGCGAAAAGGTTTCCGAGCTTTTATATGATTTTGATATAAGTATTTCATGTAAAAGAAATGTATTTAAACCTGA
>CAYUZC010000181.1:0-4697 GCA_964449525.1 uncultured Ruminiclostridium sp. | reverse complement strand
CGGCAGATTCGGAAGATAGTGGGACTCTGTCAGTGGAATATTATGCTGATAAGCGGAAATATGAAATCAGCTATCCCATGACAACCGTACCGGGGCGTGTAGAGGTTAAATATCATGACCCCGAAAACATAGAAGAACCAATTACGATTATTAGTACAGGGGTAGGTAGCGATACATACATACATGATGGTAAAAAGGTGATTGTAAGAACCACGCTTAAGCCCGATCACATTTACGATATTTCTATGGATATCTATAGAAAGGCGGAGGGCGATGACCTTATCGTTCACAAAGAGATATACTATCTTGCAGGTATGACCTTTAATGGTGAATCATTCAACCTAATGGCAGATGATAATAATGGTATAGTGGACGATAATCCTGAATCTTCAGCCACTTCCATTACAAGCGGAAGTGAGCCAAAGATTCGACTAAGTTGGAAAATACCCACCATATACTGTGATGATGGAATTATTTATCTTACCGATTCTGGGGCGACTGATTTATTAGAGGCAGAAAATATCGATATTAATGAGGTGTACTTTCAAATCAATACGGAAGAAACGAGGGATCGTATTAAACGCAGTTTTGAGTTTAGGGGTGGTTTATTGGATATTGACGACGATGGTATTGTATCAGTGGAATTGGGCAAAGACCAAAACATTAAGCCCGGGACCGAGTATCTGAATACAAAAATCGGAGTTATATTTAAAAATAACGCTTCTCCTGATCCAGTAACAATAAATAAGCTATCTACAGGTGATGGTGACAACTTTAAAGTTGAGAATAAGGATCGTGTTGTTAATCCTCTTTATAAATATAATGGTGCGGCAGATAAGTCATCAATATATACACCTATAAAAATGATAATTAATAAAGTGGATGTAGATAAAATCGAGGTCAAGTTTGATCAGATGACGGGGAAGTATCCTAACCATTATTATCAGGTGCAGTATGTTGATAATATGTTGAATTTTAGCGAGACTGATAAATGGGTAAAGATTAAATCAGACTCATTGACCGAAGGCGAGGCAGTCAACGAAGTTGTAACAATACCTATTACGGATGATAACAACCAATATATAAGGGTGGCCTTTTTCTTAGGAGCCTCTAATATGGCCTTAAACTCCTCGCTTGCGATTAACATAAAAAATCTAAGTGTGGATTCGTCGAAGCCACCTCTTCCCAAAGTTAGTGAGGTTAAAGCTGAGTATAAGAGGAAGGGTGACGTAGATGTTGATAATCCAATTGAGTCTGAACCCGGGAAAGTAGAAATACCTATCAATGACCTAACATTAGTATTAGAAAAGCCTCTTGAATGGAAAAATAATGATGATTGGGATAACTTCAAAGATGATCAAAACGATTCAGACATAATTTTTCATGTTATATTATCATCATTGTTACCTGATAGTGAAATAAAAAACAGCACGACTGAGATAGGCCTTTCTGAAAAAAAGAAGATATATCTACCTGAGATGCAAAAACGTGTGCTCGTTTTAACTAAAGAACAGTTTGATGAGTATACAGATGAAAATCGTAAAAAAGACCCTAATAAAATAGTCTGTACAATTGCTGGAGATAAATTGTTTTATGATTATGCTAGAAATGAAGATATTCCTAATGAGAACAATTTAGACTTGAATGGCAATGGCACAGGTGATTATCCTAACTTTTTAATACCCAATACAGTATATTATATGCAGATTTTCTCATCTAGATTAAGCGATAATAATGATATTTTCGAGGATTTATGGGCTGATGGTTTTGAGCAAGGCCTCGATGAAAAGATATCTTATATGTCCCCGATCATCAGCTTTACTACATTGCCATTGACTGATGCACCCATACCCATGCCCGTGTTCAAAGAAATTGAGTTGGAATATGATATTGATTCGATATCAGGGGATATGATCTTTAGCGGTATCAGTGTAAAATATCTAAGACTTTTAATTGACGAGGAATTGCGACGCTACACAGGTGATGATAAAGACAGGAAGATACGGTATCAAACATATATTAGCAGAAACCCAGACAGCTTTTCGGAGAATGCTGTTATTACTGTGGAAGTGCCCTACCCTGAGACTCCAGAAAGGTTAGAAATACCTATACTTATTGAAGCGGAAAAAGAGGGTTTATTACCCAATACCGTGTATTATATTAAGGCCAATGCCTCTATTTGGATCAATGATGGAGAGGTATCTGGTTGGCGCAATTCACAGGATACTGCTATTAAAGCCATTACAACACCTAAAATAGAAGATGGGGGATTAGATAATGATGATACAAATCCTCGAGCACCGGTTAGTTTTGATATTGACAAAGACAATAATGGAGACCAAATTGTAAGCGATAACTCAGTAACCTTTGATTGGAATCATACAGAGGATGATGTTATATATGAGATGGTCTGTACCACCGTTCCCATTTCTACGGAGGATAAAGAAGAAGGTGAATTAGGTTATTATGATTATAAGAACGATGCATTAAATAAGAGGTTCCGCGAATCATATTATAATGAATTTGGAATATCTGAATCTGAAAGGAGAGACACACTATATCTTGATGTTAATAGTTTTGGTTCCAATCCATATGAGAGGTTCTATCTTAGTGATGAGGGCCATGTTGTAATGCCAATTGATTGGAGCTTTTTAGTGCCCAATAATATTTATTACTTTAGCTTGAGAGCTGTGCGTAAGTCACCTGTCGATGAGCCGACAGAAAAGGTAAGCATCTGGATTACAGTGCCTGTAACTACTCGGATGATTAAGCCCCCAGCCTATATTGAGGCTGTAAAGGACATGGAAATAGGTTTTAATATTAATGCCGATGAAAGAGCAAACGTGGATGACATGGAACTTTACATAAGAAAGTCAGATTCGGATGATACAAACTATGTAAAACTGAACCGTGCCGAATATACATGTGTTAAGGATAAAGACATCCTTTATTTCAGGATATATAATCTTGAGTCTAATCAATGGTATGATGTTCATATTAAAGATAAATCAAATGAATCATGGTATGATAAAAGCACAAACAAATGGACTAAAGTAAAGGAAACTCCCATAAAGGAAAAAACTCGTGATGCTTTAAAAGAGATTGAGGTTCGCTGGGAAGGACAAGAGCCTTATGATTATTTATTGGAGATTAAAGCCGAGAAGGATTCAAAATACCAGCAGTTATATTTCAAGAACACCGGAAAAACGGACTACGGATATGACATACTGGGTGATCGGATTGATTTTTATCGAGAAAAAACTCGACTCTATGTTGAGGAAGGCTCTGAAAAATACATATATTACGCTAAGATTTCCGGCACATCTATCAGAGACATTAATGGGAATTTATCAGATCACAAGGACTTGGATTCAAACACTTCATATTATGTTAAATTATGGGCAAGCAATCAGTATGGTGACTCGGTATATGAATCACTGCGTATTGGTCCAGCCATTACAAGGACCGACTTTTCACAGGATGACTATGATGAGCAGAAAAAAGAAGATAGTACCATAGATATATTTAATGAATCTGCTGATAGACTAACCCAAAAGTTGTACTGGTTAATAGATATCAGGGATAACACTAATCTAAGGGTTCTTTTGAAAGATGACCGAATTGAGGGACTGCTGAAATTATCAAGGGGATCTACAGTTACAGTAGATCTTTCTGCCGAAAAGAGCAATGCATCGTATTATGAAGTGCTTATTCCTTATAAGACTCTTGAGGCTATTGACATATACGACAGTCGCCTTAACATTAAAGTTAATGGTGCTGAGTTTACTTTAAACAAAGGCAGTATTGATCTTCCAACACTAAAAGCTCAAACCTTAACCGGAGCAAGTAATGAATCTATGCTTCTATTAAAAATTACTAAAAGACAGAATCCTAAAAATACATTACCCAGCGGAGTTAAGCATATTTCGGATGCCTATGAGTTACAGACTATAGGCATCGGATCAAACCGTACTTACGCTGAGATAAATCAAATGATATATGATATATTAGAAAACTCTGATACAAAAGGGCCTTTCAAATACGGTATTCTGGACAGAGAGCTTACTATTGTACTCAATGATCTCGCGAAGCACAGCTATAGAAGCCATACTGACTTAAAAGACCTAATTAATTCAGCCATAAATAAAGCTGAAGTTGAGATGTCTAGATATTTAAAAGATATAATTGACGGTGGGAGTGGCATAAGTAAAAGCTTAGCCGTTACAAAGGGAATAAACCAGTTTTCCAATAAAATGGGGATAAAGCTTGAATATAAATATCATAATGGTTACATGACTCCTTTTGTCAACTATGGATCAGGCTTTAAAGAGCCCGTAGGTAGTAAGGGCTATGTTATGCAGTATGTTCTCTTTAGGGTGGAAAGCCCCGGCGAGTACGTAATAATAGGAAAAGGGCAGGTCGTTACAGATGAAGGCATTCCGGATGGTCAGAATATTTTGCCACTATCTTTAAAATATGATCTTACCAAGGCATTTGGGCAGGGGACAATCTATACAGCAAACCCTATAAAGGGGGAAGAGGCTTTGATGCTCTATGCATTAGTGACCAGCCAAGAAAGCAGAGTTACCGGATTAACACCTGTTCAGAAAGCTTCAACTCTAGGATTAGGAGATATAATTGACAGGAGTGTGCTCACAGGCTATATGGATAACCAGTCGTCGATCTCGTTGGCAGTG
>CAYUZC010000180.1:0-4797 GCA_964449525.1 uncultured Ruminiclostridium sp. | reverse complement strand
CTTAACATTCTTAAAAGTCCGTATCTAAGAAATAGAATCGGAATTAATAATATAATTGCATTCATTTTTCTCCACCTGCTTCTGAAATTTCTATGGTATACTCACTTAAATATGAATGGTGGTGGCTAACGCCTCAACAATCCACTTAATCATATTAAAGCTAAATAGCTAAACTAACAAAAATGCTTTAATACTTGATTTTATAATAATCTTTAAGTTTCTTAATATTTGATTCTATTTTCTGTTCATCAAAGTATCCAATTTCATTTAATCAGTGATTTTCTTTCTACTTCCCCCATAAATTCCTCAATCTCATCACTAAAGTGTTTTATTTCATCATCAGTTATTCTATAGTTAAAAGTATATTTAATTTGGTTTTGTTTTTCCGGGGGTAATAATCTATTAATACTTAATTCAGCAACTGAAATAGGCTTTGCCTCTAAAATTAAAGATAATTCATTAATTATTTTCTCCTTTTGACCTTTATCTCCATTACATAAAGAGATAAAACTATACTTTTTTATATTAGCTTTCTCCTTATCAATAAATATCCGTATAGGTGTAGCAATCTTGCAGCCCCAGATAGGTGAAACAAAGATTAGCATTTCAAACTCAGACAGGTCAATATTTGAAGAAGATAATTTTGTACCCCTTTTAAGTAAAAAGTCAAAAAGTATTGAGATAGTCTTTCGATTCTTTAATTCAGTAATTTTGTGAACTTTACAGTTTGACTTTTCCTTAAGGTAAAATGCCAACTTTTCATTATTCCCCGAATGTGAAAAGTAAATGAGTAAAGTCTTCATATACTTCCTCCTTTTTTGTGTGGCGCATATTCTTATAAGCACTCCGTGTAACGTAAAAGCTTTGTTAACTGAAGTAACTTCGACATTTACTAAAATCCATATTCATCGGCTAATAGTGGGTTCCCGCTTTCAAACCAGCATTCCTTCTCATCAAATCCATCGTCTGATAAATGATATTTTTGATAATATACCTGTGTGACTGGACAAGCTCCACAAGTTACAATTCCTCTGGTTACTATTTCTATATTACTTTTATTATCTACAATTCTATATTCCGGCATTGTTGTATATTCGAACACAGGTAATGAACCAGTCTCTTCTAAATACGATGAAAACATTTCATAATTATTCTTTTCTTCATCCGAAAGAACAATATTGTTATTCCCTAAACTAGTTTTGAGCACAATGGTATCTTCCTTTACAATATAATCTACCACTGAAAATATAACACTATTACCATCTGGAAGCGACCATATTTTCTTGATTGTGTTTGAACTATATTCAAAAAAATCAAGGGAAGCAGTTGACTGATTTGCTCTTTTTGCTTCTCGTATTCTTTATCATAATTTATAGCATTTTTGTCGCAACCAGCAATCAATAGCATAACAATTACTAAAAAGCCTACAACGGTATTTCGTTTCATCACTTATCTCCTTTTTTTAGAACAGAAACTACATATACCTCTAACCAGCAGAAACATTATATCCACGAGAAATATACCCTTCTAAAATTTGCTCCTTTGGAATAGTTAGTCTTTGATCAAATCTTCCATAGTTGGGGGCGATATTTAGGTATAATATTATTGAACTTTATCGGTAAACCTGCACTATTATAAAAACTTTGACCTGTTTGCAGTTGAAAATGCAAATGTGGCTCTGTTGAGTTTCCTGTATTTCCACTCTTTGCAATAATGTCTCCCCTTGAAATACTATCTCCAAAAAACTTACCATTTTTAAATATCAAACTATCCTTTGCACCATTTGATATTTCAACTACTATACCATCAGCTGGAGCTAAAATATTTTTGTCATAACAGTAATAGCTTTCACAATTCTCATAATTTACGCTGAACACTCTCAACAACATCACCGTTTATATCGTAAATAGTAACACTACCAACATTATGAGGTAAAATGCATATTTCGGTGACATCCGGACACTGATTCCGGAAACATCCGGACAGCATATCGGAATTATCCGGACAGCATATCGGAAACATCCGGACACCTTGTCGAGCTAACAAATTAACTGGTAACCTTAAAGCATTATGTTTTAAGGGAGGCCAAAAATGAGGAGGCTGGACATGTCAAAAGTAAAAGAAATACTAAGGTTAAAATTTGATGTAGGATTATCTTTAAGAGATATCGCAGCATCATGCAATTGTGGAAAATCAACAGTTGACGACATACTCAAAAGGGCTCAGAATGCCAATGTCTCTTGGCCGTGTGACCTTAACGACAAAGAACTTTTATCTTTAATTTATCCGCCCGCCGCAGCCCGCAAAAAAGCAATAGAGCCCGATTTGAACTACATCTTTAACGAGATGAAAAAGAAGAATGTGACCCTAATGCTTCTATGGGAAGAATATAAGCGGGATAACCCTGACGGAGTAATGTACACTCAATTCTGCGAACGATATAGGAATTTCAAAAAATCAAATCAAATAACCATGCATATTGAACACAAAGCAGGGGAAGAGATGCAGGTCGATTGGGCCGGCAGCACTCTACCATACATAGAACCTTCAACCGGTGAAGAAAAAAGAGCATACATATTCGTATCAGTTCTTCCGGCATCAGCATATCCCTTTGTCTATGCCTATGAGGATATGAAACTTCCGAACTGGATTGATGCCCATGTAAGAGCCTTTGAGTATTATGGCGGTGTCCCCAGAATCATAATTCCCGACAATACCAAGACTGCCGTTAAGGTTCCAAGTTTGGTTGATCCACAGCTTAATGCAAGCTATTTGGAGATGGCTCGGCATTATGGAACTACTTTAGTGCCTACAAGGCCGAGAAAGCCCAAGGATAAGGCTGCAGATGAAAATATGGTAGGAAATATCTCTAGGCGTATAATTGCTGCACTTCGTAACCATCAATTCTTTAGTCTGTTTGAGATTAATCAGGCAATAAAAACTGAGCTTAATAGATTTATCAACAGGCCTTTTCAGAAGCTCAAGGGTAACCGTTTATCTGCATTTAAAACTATTGATAAACCTGCTCTTAAACTCTTGCCTGCTACCCGTTACGAATATGCAGATTGGATAGAGGCTAAGATAGCTTTTAACTACCATGTTGAATACCAAGGTTTTTTCTACAGTGTACATTATTCCAACATTGGCAAAGCTTCAAGGATTAGAGCCACTGCTTTAATGATTGAAGTATTTGTTGATGGTATAAGGGTTGCAGCTCATAAGAGGAACTTTAACACATACAAACGGTATATTACTCTTCCGGAGCATATGCCTGAATCTCATAAGGCAGTTACCGCATGGAATTCTGAAAGATATTTGTCTTGGGCTGAAAAATTTGGGCCCCAAACCAAACAGTTGATTTCCAATATTCTTGATAGCCGTGAGTATCCGGTACAGACCTATCGCGCTTGTATGGGTATTATGAGGCTTGCTTCAAGCTATCCTGCTGAAGTTGTTGAACAGGCCAGTAAGATAGCAATTGAGAAGAGAACCTGTAACTACAAGTACTTTAGCATTATCATAAGGCAGATTGCTCTGAAGGATTCTACTTCAAACAGTGAAAAAGTAATTACAAACCATAACTTGCGTGGTGCCAAAACTTATGCCGGAGGTGGGTTAAATGCTTAGAAATCAAACAATCGAGAAGCTCCGGGATATGAAACTTAAAGCCATGGCTCAAATGTTAAGCGAGGCTAATCCTTCAGACTTGGAGCTATCCTTTGAAGAAAGACTTGGCCTTATGGTTGAGAAAGAATGGATGGCCAAGAAGAACTCCAAGATAAAACGATTACTGAGAAATGCGAATCTTGGGATAAATGCTTGCATAGAGGATATCGAATACTCATCAAACAGAGCTATCGACAAGCAATCTATCGTTGAGCTTGCAAGCTGTAGTTTTATTGAAAAATCATTAAATATTATCACTACCGGGAAGACAGGCAGTGGGAAAACCTATTTGATTTGTGCCTTTGGTAGTAATGCCTGTAGAAAAGGCTACACCGTTAGATATTACAGAATTCCTGAGCTACTCTTAGACATACAAGATGCAAAAGCGCATAATCAGTACTCAAAATTCATGAAGCAAATTCAAAGTGTTCGTCTTCTGATTCTAGATGATATTGGGTTAAAATCATATACTTTGGAGGAAAGCCGTGACATTTTGGAGATTGCAGAATCCCGTTATGATAGAGGGTCTATGATTCTGGCAGGGCAAATAGCCCATAGTCAATGGTATGAACTTTTTCCCGATCCAACTATTGCTGATGCGATAATGGATAGGATAATCCACAACTCCTATATTCTTGAGCTTGATTCAAAAGTATCAATGAGGGAAATTATGGCTGCAAAGAAAATGTAGAAATTTTAATAATCTAATATTTTTGTTGCTGAAAAGCAGCAATTATTTTACAATCAAACTAGCCGGCAAAGTGTCCGGATGCATCCGGTTTCGTGTCCGGATGTTTCCGGAATCGCCGTCCGGATGTTCCGGTATATGCAAACTTTCTGTAGTAATCTTGTTATGAACTATCTAACTTCGTTTTTGACAAACACTGTGATTAAATATTTGACTGTTGGATACTTGAAATATAGCTCAGATTCATACCACTTTACATATTTTTTATTTTATTTGGGTTGTGCTTTTCTTGTATTAAAATAGCTTTGCCCTTCTTATTAAACTCTACATCGCTGATTCATTAAAGGTCTTCCACATAGTAGACAAATATTAGTGCTTTACACCTTTTCGCCGCTTTTTTTAATTGTTTCTTTCTTCGATATTGAATTAAAAATTTGCATCAC
>CAYUZC010000179.1:0-4804 GCA_964449525.1 uncultured Ruminiclostridium sp. | reverse complement strand
AATTTTCCGCAATCTTGCGTACAAGTATAGCCGCGCCATTCCAGTCAGGCAGCTTCTCTCCCAGATACGCATGAAATACAGTTCCGGATGTATACAAAACCTGCAGCTCATCCTGTGCCTCCAACGCCTCAAATACATCGTCAGTAGCGCCAACCGGAAGATGGGAGCTGTTTGTATAGTATGGTGTATCTCCTTGCTTGGCTGCAGTAATGATATCAGGATATCTTTTCACATCATGCTTAGCAAGACGATAGGTAGTTGATTCTGCCGGTGTTGCTTCTAGGTTGAATAGCACACCATACTGTTCCTGATACTTGACGAGCCGCTCTCTCATATGAATCAATGTTTTTTTTGCAAATTGCTGTGTTTGCTCTTGTGTAAGATCTTTTTTTAGCCATTTTGCATTCAGTCCGACTTCGTTCATCCCGATAAGACCAATAGTAGAAAAGTGATTATCAAAAGTGCCAAGATATTTTTTTGTATATGGGTATAATCCGGCATTCATCAGCTTGGTAATTATAATGCGCTTTGTGTCCAGTGACCGGGCAGCAATATCCATCAGCTTGTCCAAGCGCTGATAGAAGTCAGCTTCATCCGAAGCAAGATAAGCAATGCGGGGAAGATTTATGGTCACAACACCGATAGACCCCGTGCTTTCACCGCTACCAAAGAAGCCACCGCCCTTTTTGCGAAGCTCACGCAGGTCAAGGCGCAGGCGGCAGCACATGCTACGAACATCGTCGGGCTGCATGTCGCTGTTGATATAGTTGGAGAAGTAAGGTGTACCGTATTTTGCGGTCATCTCAAAGAGCAATTGGTTATTTTCAGTATCACTCCAGTCAAAATCCCTTGTTATGGAGTAAGTAGGTATTGGATACTGGAAGCCTCTGCCATTAGCATCACCTTCAATCATGATTTCGATAAAAGCCTTATTAACCATATCCATCTCTTTTTTACAGTCTTTATATTTGAAATCCATTTCTTTACCGCCGACGATAGCAGGTAGCTCTGCAAGATCTTTCGGTACCGTCCAGTCAAGCGTTACATTGGTGAATGGTGCTTGGGTGCCCCATCGGCTAGGTGTATTCACACCATAGATAAACGACTGGATACACTGTTTTACTTCTTTATAGCTTAGGTTATCAATCTTTACAAATGGAGCAAGATAAGTATCAAAGGATGAAAAAGCCTGTGCCCCGGCCCATTCGTTTTGCATGATGCCGAGGAAATTGACCATCTGGTTACAAAGTGTAGAAAGATGGCTCGCCGGAGTAGATGTTATTTTGCCCTCTATACCGCCCAAACCTTCCAGTATAAGCTGTTTAAGCGACCACCCGGCGCAATATCCAGTAAGCATGGAAAGGTCGTGTATATGTATATCCGCATTGCGATGTGCATTAGCTATTTCCTCGTCATATACCTCCGAAAGCCAATAGTTTGCTGTGATAGCGCCGGAATTACTCAAAATTAATCCACCAACAGAATAGGTAACTGTAGAGTTTTCCTTTACCCGCCAATCATCCAGGTTGACGTAACTGTTAACAAGTTCTCTATAGTCAAGGAATGTTGAATTCATATTGCGTACTTTTTCCCGTTGCTTACGGTATAAAATGTATGCTTTCGCAACGTCTGCATAGCCTGCCTGCACCAGAACATGCTCGACGCTGTCCTGTATTTTTTCCACACCAATCAGGTCGTTCTCGATTTTATCCTGATAATCAGCGGTCACCTTGAGAGCAAGGAAGTCGATAATATCAGGGTGATATTGCTTGTTTTGGGCGTTGAATGCTTTAGCTATTGCATTAGCAATTTTGCTTATGCTGAATTCCGCGATTGTTCCATCCCTTTTTATTACTTGATACATCGTATGATTCACTCCTTATAGTAAATATAACCGATATTATACTTTTCTACGAAAAAAACTTGTTTTCACAAAGCCAGAAGCGTAGAAACAAGTTTATTGTAATATTTTTATATTTATATGTCAATGATAACATACAATATACAGTATATTAGTATAGAATGATATACTATATATAGGGGTTATATATCTCTGATTTCCACTGAAAGTATATTTTTATCAACAAAACGGACAACGACAATTTCAGACGTTAATAAACAATGTTAATACAACTTTTTTGGGATAGATAATTAGTGTGATCTATGTAGTCCTTAAATATTAATATGCCGAATCACAATATATGAATAAAAATCTATTTTACTCTTTTGTTCTTCCATGCCGCCAACAATTTCTACGGCCAAACTTTCCTTTGCAGTTTTGTCCACAGATGACCTTAGTTGAGCCACAAGTAGGGCATGAATACTCACCGCTTTTTATGGATTCAAGATTTTCAAGGCTTTCCATCCAATCCTTGCCGCAATCCAAACACCTCACCGGACAGATGTTCCGAGTAAAGTTGCCACCCTCTATGTGGATAGCCTTTCCGTTTACCAGACTGTCGGTGACTTTTTCTCTTGCAGAAAGTAGAATTCGCTGAAAGGTGGGGCGGGATACCTCCATCTTATCGGCGCATTCCTCCTGCTCAAGTTCTTCCAAATCTTTTAGCCGTAATGCTTCCAGCTCTTCAAGCTTCAATATATTTTTAGGTACCTCTGCAACATACTTATCAGAGGGAACAAAATAGGAGATAGTAGGAATATTCTCGATTTTCCTCCATTTAGTGGGTCGTGCCAATCAAATTACCTCCTTTATCTATCTTAGATTAAATTATAATTCAAAATCAATGAGTATAGTCAACTATTTTCACAGAATCCCCCAATTTCTATACAATAGCAGCCTTCATTGATTGAGCATGGTGACAGGCAAAACCGATTGGATTGCCTTTCGTAATACACGAGCATAATACGATTGTGTCAGCACCCCGTCTTACCATTTCAGCAGCTCTCGTTACGGCTTTTTTGCCTGAGCAACCGCCACATGTAGTAAAACCAATGACTTCAATCTCTTCGCCAACATTCTCAAACGCACATTTCTTTTCTTCCATTACTTTAAAATCTGTAGTCCGGGGCACATATCCTCTGTTTGCATACATCTGATTAACCCTACTTTCATACCAAATTCCCCTATCTATTAGTTTTTCTATCCTTGTTCATTCATAGTTAATCTTAAGTATAAATGTATATGAAATTCAGTTTACAAGTATTATGGGCATATGTCAATAAACGCGTTTTTTATTATCTTTTGCTGTTCATTGTAGCTTAATTATTCTTTATGTTTTTTCTATAGAACTTTTTCCCTTCATATGAAAACTCAATAATTACACCCCGCTTTATCAGACCTTCTATCACTGATTTATCTACATTTCTTTTTTTGAGCAATTCGTCAACAATCTCTTCCCGAACAGGGTGTACAGATGTAATACTTAAAAAATCATTGACAATGTTTTCGCTAAAGAAAAAGCCTTCCTCTTTTTCATCACCGGTTATACATTCAACATTTATTCCAGACACACTCCGAATTATATTAACAGCGTTGATAAGACTTTCCTTAGACGATCTTTTTATACTGCTTTCTGCCGGTGGACGTGTAGGGACCAGTAAATAAGCTTTTTTTGGATATATTACAGCTAATTGCTCCGCAATTTTTTTGATGCATTTGTCATTATCATTTACATTGTCTATAAGCATAGTTTCAGTGGCCAATGTACCTTTATATACTTTTGAAAACTCAATAATTCCATTGAGAATATCTTGATGTTTTAATGAGCGATGAGGCCTGTCAATTTTGCGCCAGGTGTCTTCATCTGCAGCATCAATACTTATGGAAACCCAATCTGCTTTCATCAAAGCTTCCTTTACCTCATCCATCCATATAAGCGATGCATTGGTTATAACAGCTATTTTTTTATTAAACTTTTTGAGCATGTCAATCTCTGTTCCCAGATTGAGATCAAGAGTCGGCTCGCCATCAGGAACGAATGAAAAATAGTCGACATGTTCCTTTCTCGCGTTGAGCTCATCCATTTTCATTTTGGCCTCATGAAAAATGTCTTCAGGCCTATAAAATTGTTGCCGATTTATCTGCATTCTGTTCGTTCTTCCGAGCTGACAATAAATACAGGAATATGAGCAGGTTTTTGGTAGGATATTATTTATTCCAACGCTCTGCCCTAAACGTCTTGATGGCACTGGTCCATATATAATCACTTATTTTGTCTCCTATATGGAATTATTTTGATTAATCATAGATCCCGGTATGACCTTATCTATAAATAAAACACCGTTAAGGTGGTCAATTTCGTGACAAAAAGCTCGTGCCAGAAGCCCCATGCCTTCCAGACTCACAAATTCTCCGTTTTCGTTAAGAGCATTTACAACAACTTTTTGAGGACGTTTTACCTTGCCGTAGATACCTGGGATACTCAGGCATCCCTCAATTTCTTGCTGTTCTCCACTAGCTTCTACTAGAATAGGATTAATAAGCTTTATAAGCCCTGTTCCGTCATCAATTACAACAATTTGTCGCAATATACCTACCTGCGGAGCAGCTAACCCGGCGCCGTTTGCATTATACATGGTTTCAACCATATCATTAAGCAGGCTAAGTATTTTATCGTCAATTTTCTCTACTTCCTTTGATTTTTTTCTTAATATATCATCGGTCTGATAGTTCATAATGTTTCTTATTGCCATATACATCTTCCTTTATCTAAAAGATTATTGATTAGAAAAAGGCAGGAGCATGCATGCCTGCCTTTTTCTCACGAATTGGAAGCTATTCGTCATCGCCTTTTAAATTGGAAATCTGCTTCTTAACCTGTTTGAGCTGACTTTCTAAATAGTC
>CAYUZC010000178.1:2400-4813 GCA_964449525.1 uncultured Ruminiclostridium sp. | reverse complement strand
CTGCCAAAAGACCACAAAAAAAACTGTTATCAAGGCAGGGATTATTTTTAATCCATATTCACTGCGTTTCTTATTTCGTCCTATATTTTCCGACTTTTTCATTAATAGTAACGCCTTCCGGTTTGTAATCAATCTTTACCATAGAAATCACCCTGGTGGCACCTTCTTTGACACAAATGTCTTGAGCTTTTTTAACAATTTCCATAAGCTCATCCAATTCGCCTTCTATAGTTGTTTCCATCGGGCCGACCTCATAGGTTAATCCGCTTTGATCTATCATAGCTATTACCTTATCTACAACAGGATAAACAAGTTCATCAGCTACATTAGGAATAACCTGCAGACTTAAATTGATGTTTGCCATTTTTATGACCATTCCTTTCTTTGGTGGTATTGAGAGTTGAACCATAACAATGTAAAAGAATTCAGGCGTGTTTTTTTTAGCCATAAAAAAATAAATGCCGCCCTACAGAGGCGGCATAAAGTCTTATCTACATTGCGCATTCCCTCCGCTGGTTTTAACCAGATCAGGTTCCAAATGGTCGGGATAACTAAATCCCCTCTCAGCCGGTTCACCGACTCCCACATGCTATTATTATTTAATGTTAATTCTACTTAATTATTTTTCTCCTGTCAAGAACAGTTTAGCTCTGTCCTGTGCTTTTTAATAACCAATTATATAAGTCTATTCATTTTACTTGCAACAATAACGAACATCTCATCATTATCAATTTCAACGATTATTTTTAAATTTGAATTCTTAAAATACCCTTTAATTACATCAATTGTGGGCAAATTATCTTCTTCAACTACTTTTGAAACTTTTTTATGAAGATTATTTATTGCTTCTCGACTTTGAGAATGGCAAATCGCAAGCTTGCCACCATCTTTCATGTATTTGCTTAAAATATTAATTGCTGATTGCTTGTCTTCAAAATGAGGAAAAACCGAATAACATATTATAAAGTCGAAATATTTATTTGGAAAGTCAACTTCAAAAACATTATCACAAATAAAAGATACATTTCCATACTCATATTTACGTTGTGCAACTTCAATCATTTTATTGGCAAAGTCAATAGCAGTGATTTCACCTTGTATTCCAACTTTCTCACTTAAGAAAGGAACAAGAATTCCAGTTCCTGTACCGACATCAAGTATCCTTGACCCATTTTTAGTATTAAGCAGATTTAAAATGTATTTAATTTTATTTGTATTATGATGACAAGCAGTATCCCACATTTCAGCCATTGAATTAAAGAAGTCTTTTTGAGTCATCATACTACACCTTTCACTATTTCTTGTGCTGCTCAATAGGTAAGTTACAACGATAGTATTATCCCTGCCAACGCAGCTAAAAATCCATGAATAGAAAAAAACTTCAACCGGTACCATATATCATTCTCACAAAGATTGTTTATTCAATAAGGAATAAATATACAAATACTTGGCGTTTTATTTACATAATTTTAAGTGTATGATACGATAAGAGTAATATTTTACCATTGTAAAAAGACTTAAAAAGTATTTTTCTTGAATAAGATTAAAGGAGGATTCTTTAATGAAAAGAATCAAGAAAGCTATTTCTCTCATAACACTGCTATTACTTGCAGTAATGCTTACCGGTTGTCTTACAGTAGACATGAAGGTTAACAAAAACGGTTCAGTAGATATGACATATACTATTGATACATCTCAAACCCAAGGAATGATGTCGTTTAAAGACATAGAGAAAGCTATTGAAGAGTCTGTTGACGGCATGAATGCAACTGATGATAAAAAAATTGCGAAACTAAAAAGTGTAAAAGAAAATAAGAACAAGGAAACCGTAACTGCCATAATAAATGTAACTGATATTAACAAGATGGGCGACGGCTCTTTCTTTGGAACAGTTAAAGCTTATCGTAAGGATAAAGGTACGGGGCTTGACGATCTGGTTAATACAAAAGATAAAGACGTAGATGAGAAAAAAGTTTCCGATAAACTGCAAATGGTATATTTCCCTATGGGTGGTACTGATCAATATGGTATGGTTGAAGTCAAAGTAACCGTTCCGGGTAGTATTCAATACGTAACCGATGGCGGAGAAGTAAAAAAGAATACTGCCGTATTCAGTGGAGAAAATCCTCTGGTTGTCTTCAAAAAAGGCGGTGGATTCCCAATATGGCTGCTTCTTATTATTATTGCAGTCTTGGTTGTATTCTTCATGACAAAGAAAAAGAAACCGGCCTCTACACCCGTAAATGTTGTACCGGCTACCGGGACACCGGTTCAAGCTCCTGTACAAAATGCAGCACCTCAGGCTCCTCCGGTCCAGCCACCTTTCCAAGCCCCTCCGGTACAAGCACCTGTTCAGCCACCCGTTCAAGCTCCTGTGGTTGAAGCTCCGACAAACCCTCAGAATGATTCTGTA
>CAYUZC010000178.1:1223-2390 GCA_964449525.1 uncultured Ruminiclostridium sp. | reverse complement strand
ACAAGCACCTGTTCAACCACCTATTCAAACTCCTGTAGAAACTCCAACTGTAACGACTCCAGTGGTTGAAGCGCCTACAAGCCCCCAGGATGATTCTGTCGAATAGTATTATTAATAATTACAGATAACTTATATACTCCCCTTTAGTAGCCATTTGATTTTATAATTCAGACTACAAAGGGGAGTTTTCAATATCAATTTATCATAGGTATCGAATCTCCAATCGAAATACAATCTATGTCTGTATAACAATCAAGGCAAATAATATTAACGCCCGTTTTAAATGCCTTTTTTAGTTCATATCCAAATTCGGGGTGCGTTATGATATTTGGAGAAAAGGATGATACCCCTTTCATTTGGACAATAAAAACTATATATGCCTCATACCCTTCTAAAACAGCGTTCACCAGCTCCTTAATGTGTTTTACCCCACGTTCGGTGGGAGCATCAGGAAAAAGAGCAACATTATCCTTTTCCAACGTTACACCTTTCACCTCAACGAAAACCTTTTTATTTCCCGTTTCAAGATAGAAATCTAACCTTGAATCATTAAACTGTTTTTCAGGCTTAATAATTGTTAGCTTCCCAAGATTCGGAAGCTGTAGTTTTTCTGTTTTAAGTGCTTCCAAAACAACTTTATTAGGAGCTAAACTATCGATATTAATGAGTCTGTCTCCCTTTTCAACTGCTATTAGTGTATATCCGGTTTTACGCTTTGCTCCGCTTGATACTTCCAGATACACTTTAACTCCATTAATCAGAAGCTCACGGCATCTTCCGGTATTGCGCACATGAGCTTTTACTTTTTCTCCGTTTATATCACAAATTGCGATAAATCTATTGGGACGCTCAATAAATATGGCACAAATCACGTGTTTATACTTCATTAACAACCCCTCTTAAATTGCATCAATAGTCTTGTATGATTTTATCACAATCTGCTTTTGTTTTAATAGGACTTTGCGAACAAATAAAAAGCCTGCATGATTACAGGCCTTTTCTAAGTGGTTTCTTATTCTGAAGTAATTATTAAACTAAAATCGGTTCAATTTGTTTTCCATCCAGGGCATATTCAATTGCAGGTACTATAAGTCCGAATCTCGCTACAAGACTCGTGGGCTTATTTTCTGAATCATCCTGGCCAAAGGGAACAAAGTACACATTTTT
>CAYUZC010000178.1:0-1123 GCA_964449525.1 uncultured Ruminiclostridium sp. | reverse complement strand
GCTCTTCCAAAACGTGAATTAGTTGTAGCTACACTGTTTGATAGAATAGGAGTTATATCGGCTCCTAAAAATACTAATCGTTCAAATTCAATTATTACATCTTGAATAGTACAAAATGAACCTGTAATAGCCACGCCTATCTTCTTGTTGTTTACATTCATTTAGTATACACCCCCCTCTTCCTCAATAATGTTATAAATAGTCCGGCGAATAATATCGCCAGCCGTTAAGGGTGCTATTTTTCCCGGTAATCCTAGGGACCATATAACCTTAAAACCAAATTCTTCAGCTGTCTTAAAGTCTATGCCGCCGGGATTTGAAGCCAAATCCAATAATAAACAGCCACTTCTGGTCTTTTCAAGTATTTCTTTGGTAATTACCAGTGAAGGTGCTGTGTTTACAATGGCATCCATATCTGAAACATAGCGGGCTAATTGATGTATAGGAACAGGTTTAAGCCCCTGAGCCTCAATCCATGCAATATCAGAATACTTTCTTGCCGCTACCCATACCTCTGCTCCGAAGCCCTGTAGCATCTTTGCCAAAATCTTACCAATTCTTCCGTATCCGACTATCAAAATACGGCTATCCATCAATGTTATTGGGAGCCCACCTATCAGAAGATGGATAGCGCCCTCAGCTGTAGGAACAGCATTTAAAACCATCAATTCTTCTCTTTCAACGATATCAACATACTTTATATTCTTTGAATCCAATTGTCTTTTTATATTAGCCGGTATTTTACCTGCAATAAAAATAGAATGTTCTCCAATCTTTTCCATAACTTCATTAATGGTTGTTTTTTCTTTTGATAATGGAGTAGAAATAAAGCCATTTTCTGAAATAAGGGGAATACCACCTACAATAACTCTGGCTCCATCAAGAATAAAATCCAAGGGTACGTCTTTACTCGCCCAAGGTTTTCCGCTTTTTTCAAAACCATATATCTCAACATACTGATAATCCTTCTTTAAGAGCTCCGCTAGGTAGATATTGCGCATATCTCCACCAATAATTGCATATTTCCTCCTATGCATTTTAACAAACCTCCCGCCCGGTCACTTAATAATATATTTTATGAGGTCCGCTGTCTTGTTGTGTGTATCAACTTAAGTTTAGTTTA
>CAYUZC010000177.1:4377-4854 GCA_964449525.1 uncultured Ruminiclostridium sp. | reverse complement strand
ATTAAATGCTTTTTCCAGATAGCCACTCGTAAGTTGTTTCTCATTTGGGTTCCTCCTCAACTCATAAAGCGGGTTTTCAGCATAAATCATGCTGTTCCGCTTTTCGACCCAATGCCGCCGAAATAATTTCTTTTTGCCGAATAACATTATCAGGAAGGGATTTTGCTGTAATGGCACACCTTTATGGTAGCTGTGCTTCAATCTCAGTCCAACCAGCCTCTACCACTTCAAGAAACTCCTGAACCCCATGGATAACCTGATCTGTTTGTGTACTGTTTATTGATGTGGTTTCGCCCAGTATATTGCCGATATCATTAACAGTTATGGCAATCTCATCTACTAAGTCCTTGGTTTCTTCATTTAAGCTATCATAATACTCTGCATATTTTGCGTGCACTTCTGTCAGACTTTGTGAAAGTTGAGCAAGTGTTGCTGCTTGTTCTTCTGATACAGCACTGCCACTTTCAATTAAGGCCT
>CAYUZC010000177.1:0-4367 GCA_964449525.1 uncultured Ruminiclostridium sp. | reverse complement strand
AATCTTGGTTTTTACTTCAGCAATATTAGCAGGATAATTCTTAAGTTCAGCAAGAATTTCAGCGGCCTTTTCCTTTGTCAAATCATCACTTTCTATTTCTTCCTTGAATGCAGCCATAGCATTTAAAATTACATTTAATTCGTCAGCGGTTGACTGGTTCATTTTGTCCAAATTTTCATTTACCAAGGCGGCAACGGCTTTTACTTCTGTGTTAGTGCTGTTAAACGCCTCGGTAACCGCTGTCTTATCAACTCCACATGCCACAAGGCTCACTGCCATAATTAATATTAGAATAAGTATCAATAATTTTTTCATTTTAAATTCTCCTAACCTGATTGTTAAATTTAGTGTTATGTATTGAAAAGTAAGCATAAACTATATGCTTTCTCCCTCCTTTATTTGCCGAAAACCCATCAGAAACGCGGGAATGCGGTTTCGTGGATTAAGCAAAGTCTGGTTGTAAAGCATTACTGACTGATGGTAGATATCCAGACTTCTAGAGAGAACGGATCTTGTTGCCTGTTCATCAGAACTGTCCCTTGTTAGCATGTGATTTTTGCGACAGGCGGACAGCTGGTTTTTGGCACTGTTTACGGTATCCGTTTTGGTTCTAAGTTCACGGTGTACCATCAAAAACCACAGTGCTAAAAATAAGGTGGTACTTATGATGGCAATCACACAAGCAATAATAGTAGCCAGGCTTCATTCCTCCCTTTATAGAATAGGTTTAATGAATGGATTTTTGGAGCTAGTCCTATTTGAATAATAGATGAAAATTCCAAAAAAAAGCTCATTTTTGCCTCAAATGCATAGGATTCTGCCCTGAAATGTAAAAGTGGGCTGGGAACAGTATAAGTTTTATGATAAATTAATATTAAGCTTTTATATAACGGGAGTTGAGAAGATTTGAAAATTGCAATTTGCGACGATGATTCGCAGGAGCTTGGCCGAATTTCTTCTTTTATAGATACATATAGGCGTGAACGTAATGTGCCTCTTTCATACAAGACCTTTCAAAGTGCCACAGAGCTTATCTCTCAAGTGAGTAGCGGTAATTACAACGTTTTGCTATTAGATATCCTGATGCCGGGGATAAACGGGATGCAGGCCGCTCATGAAATCCGATCGTTTGACGTGGGAGCTAAAATTGTATTCCTTACCGCATCTCCGGAATTTGCAGTGGAGAGCTACGCTGTCAAGGCTTATGACTATATCCTCAAGCCCGTTTCTAAGGACAAGCTTTTTTTCATACTTGATGCAGTTATTGCCGATGAACAAAAACCTTTAGAGGGTCTGACCCTTAAAACTCAGTCGGGTGTGGTTCGCATTTTATTCTCCAAGTTGGCTTTTGTGGAGATCATGAACAAAAAGCTGTATTTTCATCTGGCAGATGGCGGCATACGGGAAGTTTCCTCTTCTTTAACGGATTTCGAGGACAAGCTTCTGACTCGTCCTGAGTTTGTCAAAGTTCATCGCTCATATATTGTAAATCTTTGGCATGTGACTGAGCTTCGGCAAAAGGAGCTTATTATGAACGCAGGGGAAAATGTACCAATCTCCCGCCTTCTATATGTTAAAGTACGGGAGGCATATATGAAGCATCTGTTTTTGGAAAAAGGGGTGGAGTAATGAATGCTTTTCCAAGTTTTTTATTATGTACGACTATCCTTTTTGGCATGAGTGCTCAGATGCTTCTTTTAGATATCAATATCAAGAGCCTCAAAGATACTAAACGTATGTTTTTCGTATTTAGCAATTTGCTGGTTCTAGCGGCAAATATTTCACTTTCACTGGTTTTGACAGTGGAACAGTACATGAAGATTTATGTATTGGTCGTCCATGTTCCAATCTTTTTTATTTTTTGGATTACGACCAAAGCCTCCGCAATAAAGCTTATCTTCTCTCTGTTAACCGCAGTTTTTTTGATTTATCCGGCAAATCTGGTCTTGACAATCGTTTCACAGACTGCGAAGTGGATTAATCCGCTAGGCCTATACATTATCTACATTGCAGTGTGTTCGGTGGTACTTCTTACTATTTTTTACTTTTTCAAAACAAATTTTAATTATTTAATTAAAAACTATAGCAGAATTAGTTTTATAAAGCTTTGTCTTCTTCCGTTAGGGTATTATATTGCGAACTACTGGCTGGGAATGTATAACTATGCCGATGTAATGTCTGCAGAAGTTGTTTCTATGCGCATTCTTATATTTATTATCACTCTTATTGCGTATGTTCTGATTTTGGATATTGCAAAATCTACTCGTGAAAAGGAAGCTTTGCAGGGATCAAAGATGGCGTTATCCTTGCTGCTGGAGAGTGCAAATCAGCAGATATATGCCCTCAAATCCACACAGGAGCAGGCTGCTGTATACCGTCATGACATGAGACATCATCTGGCACTGATAGGTGGGTATCTTGCCGAAGGAGACCTTGAAGAGGCGCAGAAATATGTAAGGCTTACGCAGGCCGATATAGAGGATATAACTCCCAACCGATATTGTGAAAATAACACAGTCAATCTCATTTTAACCTCTTTTGCTGCCAAAGCAAAAAACAGTGGGGTTGTATTTTCAGTAGATGCCCGGCTGCCACAGTCTTTATCCATTTCTGAAACTGAGCTTTGCGCTCTTTTGTCAAACGCTCTGGAAAATGCTATATCGGCTGCTGCACAGGTTGCCGATGAAAAATTCAGAAATCTACGAATCAGCTGCCATACCCACAAGGGGAATTTGCTCATTTTTATTGAGAATAGCTTTGCCGGAGAGGTAACAATGGAGAGTGGTTTGCCGCAGAGCGATCGTGAGGGGCATGGCCTCGGTGCCAAAAGTATTGCGATGATTGTCGAGAAGAATAGTGGCTTCTGCTCCTTTGAGGCCAAGGATGAGATATTTACCCTGAGAATAGTGCTGCCGCTGTGATGTTGAAAAAGAACATGGGGTTGGTACAAAAAGCATGGCTCATATTGTTGAAAAATATAATGGAGTTTATCGGTTCATTGCTAAAGACGGTGTTTTTATTTTTCAAGCCACCATGTAACTATATGGCACATTTTTGTTAGTGTGAAGTTACAGTAGAAAGGCTACCTAACATGAACATTTATGCACTTTCTGAAATATTATGGACTAGCATGATATATTAAGAAGGTCGTTAAATTGCAGAATACAATGGTACCTTACGGTCAGCCACCCCTACCATATGCCTATAATGCGCTTGAGCCAGTCATTAGCAAAAAAACCTTGAAACTTCATCATGATAAGCATCACCAGTCCTATGTGGATGGTCTGAACTAATATATAAAAATATACATTTCAAAACACTTGACAGATGAATACATTAGATTTATATTTTAATAAATGATAATTAAAACCGATGATTAAGACTAGTAAATTCATTAACCACCTCAAAGAGAGTCGCAGAGGATGGAATTGTGGCAGGCAGGGATGAATTGAATGGACTTATAAGGGCGGAATGAAAGCAAGCTTATTGGCGATGTGAGTAGTATCCGACGGGAACTTCGCCCGTTAAAAAGGAAGCACGCAGTAATTGCGCGGATTGAGAAGATGTAGCTTGTGATAGGAGCAGTTGCATTATTTGGGTGGTACCGTAGGAGATCAACTCTTGCCCCTTGTTTTTGGGGAAGGAGTTTTTTTTATACAATTTAAGAGAAATAGGCTGAAATCAAGGGGTATTATGTCCCGGAGAATTGATTTAGCAGAGAAGAGATGAGATTAGTAAAAGAGGAGATGAGTGTATGAAATGTGAGCTACATGTCTTTCGATGGCGCTTCTAGCTTTGATAAGTTTCTGGTTATTTAAAATCCAATTTTACAGAAAACAAATATTTTTTTGAAAAGGAGAATTATTATGTTGAATCCTAATATTGACTTTGCAGTATATAGAAAACAAACCCCAACGAAGGACGGTTATTTTGGTACCTACGGAGGCGCGTATATACCGCCTCAGCTGGTTTCGGAGTTTGAAAAAATATCGACCGCATACCAAACCATATGCCAGAGTTCAAAGTTTATCAGCGAACTTAGAAGAATCCGAAAAGAATTTCAGGGCCGTCCCACCCCAACATACCATTGCGAAAGATTGTCCAATGCAGTTGGGAATTGCCAGATATATTTGAAGAGAGAAGATTTGAATCACACTGGTGCCCATAAGCTGAACCACTGTATGGGGGAGGCTCTCTTGGCGAAATATTTGGGAAAGAAGAAGATTATTGCAGAAACAGGAGCCGGGCAGCATGGTGTTGCCTTGGCTACAGCGGCTGCCTTTTTCGGAATGAAATGCGACATTTACATGGGCGATGTGGATATTGCAAAGCAGGCGCCGAATGTTGCAAGGATGAAACTTTTAGGC
>CAYUZC010000176.1:0-4885 GCA_964449525.1 uncultured Ruminiclostridium sp. | reverse complement strand
AAATCATCATTAAATGCCCCGGATACCATCCCAACAACAGTTGGTCCTGCAGAACATCCCAGATCTCCGGCCAAAGCCAGTAATGCGAACAAAGCAGTTCCACCTTTTGGGATTCCTTTGGCGGCAATACTAAAAGTCCCCGGCCATAGTATTCCGACCGATAATCCTATAATACCGACACCTACAAATCCGACAAATGGGTTTGGCGACAAAGATGCAAGCAAATATCCAATTACGCATAAAATACTGCTTCCCACCATAAACCTATGTAAACTGATTTTTTCACTATATTTTGAGTATATTACTCTTGCAATTCCCATCATCGTTGCGAATAAACATGGGCCCGCTAAGTCACCGATTGTCTTTGATACCTTCAACCCTGATTCTGCAAATGCAGACGCCCATTGACTCATAGAATGTTCAGATGCTCCTGCACAAACCATTAACAGAACAAACAGCCAAAACAGTTTGCTTTTCAGCAAAGTCAAAAACGGCATTTTTTCCGCTTCATCTACTAAAGTTGCAATAGGCACCTTTGAAAAGTAGAAACTGTTTATTAAAGGAATTATGGCCCAAATACAAGCTAAAATACGCCAGTTCTTAATGCCTAATATCGAGAAGAACAAAGTGGAGAATAATACTACAAATACGTGACCCCAACAATAAAAAGAATGAAGCAGGCTCATAGAAGCTTCTTTTCTTTCAGTTGGACATGCTTCAACTATCGGGCTTATCAAAACCTCGATTAAACCGCCGCCAATTGCATAACAAATAACTGCAACTATAAGCCCTATGTACTCACTCGGAAAGATATATGGAAAAGCTGCAAGTCCTATGAGCCCAACAGCAGAAATAATATGAGCAAATACCGCAGATGCTCTATACCCTATTTTATCCACATATTTTACGGCAATCATATCTGTAACTAGCTGGACACCAAAGTTAATTGTTACCAATAAGCTAATTTTTCCCAACGTTATTTGAAACATATTTTGAAACGTCAGAAACAGCAATGGTGCAAAATTGTTGACAATTGCCTGCGTAATGTATCCTATATACGATGCATAAATTGTGTGAGTATAATTTTCTCGGATTCCTTTTCCTTTGTTTCCCATGTTTTCTTTTCCTCTGCTTTTAGTTAAATTCAAATGCTTTCATCATTCATATTAGCTTTTTCTTTTATTATTAATATAAATAATGACCCCAAATACTATAATACAAAGAATTACTGTCGCAATAACTATATATAAACTAGTACCAGATGATAAAATAATAGTAGTAGGGCCGTCTGCCCCACCAATAATACCAATATCCATATATCAATATTCCTTTCCCGAGACAATAGATATACATTATCTTAAATTTTGACAATTTTCAATTACTAGTTATAGTTCCGGTACCGGCTTACCTGCCTCTACAAGTACCTTATTATTATATAATACCGCAGCCATAATGGACATAATTATTCCCGTAACTATCAGCATCCATTCTATCGCCATTATATCTGCCAGAGGGCCAAATACCAGTATGCTAAGAGGCATCATAGCGCTTTGTATCATACCGAAAACGCCAAATACTCTACCTTGATAATCCCCTTCCACCTTCTGCTGTAATAAAGCTATAGCAGGCGTATTAAATGCAGGAATCACAACGCCGGAAAGCACCATGAATACAATATAAATCCAAAATGCAGTAACAACTCCCAAAGCGATGGTCGTTATTCCGAAAAGCAATATAGCAATGGCAACCGTGTACATTTTATTTTTTAAACCACCCCAAGCAGACATTATTATTCCACCTACTATCATTCCGACAGCAAAAGATATCTCAATGGCTGTAAGCCGCCAAACCTCATCGCCGAAACTTCGGGCAACCTGAAGAGGAGTTAAAAAAGCAACAGGAGAAAGGAAGGCAAAAAAGAAAGCGCAAAATAAAAAGTATTCTTTGATAAATATATGATGTTTAATGTACCTTAATCCTTCTTTCAAATCATGAAAATAGTTTACAGTCTGCTTAGCTAAAGCTCTTTCATGAGCCGGTACATTAACAAAAAAGAGCAGTGTAAATATTGCCAAGGCGGCTGTTATAACATCAATAAAGAAAATTGCCTCAATCGAGGCAAAGGTTAATAATGCACCACTTAACATGGGTGATGCCAGCATTGTAACTGATTGTATAGTTCCGTTCACAGCATTTACCCTCAGTAGTTTATCCTCTGGCACGAATTGTGGTATGAAGGCATTTACGGCAGGTGTTTGGACACTTCCTCCCAGAGCCCTTACCGCTGAAGCAAAAAAGAGAAGCCACATCGCATCATAACCCATAAAAAACAAAATCGCTAAAATAAGAGTTACGAAAGCAATCATAGAATCTGATAGTATAATGAGCATTTTACGGTTATAACGATCAGCCCAGACTCCCGCAAATGGCGAGAGAAAAAAGGTTGGTAAAAATCCGCAAATTATTGATATAGTCAGCATTATGCCGGATTTTGTATTTAAAGTTATATACCACATAATCGCATATTGAACTAAAGACGACCCAAAAAGAGATATGGTCTGGCCTGTTAAAAACAGTATGACGTTCTTCTTCCAATCGAGCTTTGTATCCAAATGGTTTCCCTCCATATTTCAATACTTACAGCTATCTCACTGCCCATATTCAAAAATAAATGCATTATGCTATAAATATCATGCGGCTGTATCTGCATCATCCTTGCTATGATTTGGCAATATTGCATTTACCGACACAGCGACAATAATTCCCAACAATGTGTCTACGGTGCGTTCAACGGCCATCTGTATTGGCGTAAGTTCGCCTGTGTGTCCCATTGCTACTACCACATAAACAATACATGTAAGCGCAGTGGCATCCGGCCAGCCTAATCTAACAGGTATGTAGATAACAGGAATGAGCAGAATGCAAAGAATGAAATAGAACAGCAGTGAATAATATGGTATTCCGACTTTCAGAAAAAAAAGTAAGGCCAAAACACCGGTTGCACCTCCAATAAGTGTACCGATTATCCTTGTCACTGCCGTTTGGATAGTGTCTTTTTTATCCGGTTTAATGCACAGAATCGCCGCAATGGTACTTTGTATAGGAACTACGCCCCGAAAGAAATCAATTAAGCAACAAATTAATACAGCAACAACTGTCTTTATGGAGCGTAATCCAATCCTAAACTTTTTCTTTTCTTTTTTACTCATTACAAAGCTCTCTTTAATTCAAGATAAGATTATATGACACATCTACTACTTCACCATTTTCGAGCACAAAGGAAAGAGTGGTGTTGGAATCTGTATAAGTGTATTTCTCTCCTTCTTTGGTAGAATTGTCCCCATACTTGGAAATGATATCTTCCAATTTATTACCAAGAGTTATACCTTCTTTTGTTTCAACCCCATCGTTCATAAATACTACAGTAAACACACGCTCGTTTTCGTCATTTTCGTCTGTGTATGTGTAGAGATCAAATCCGCTGTATGAATATGTTCTATCTATTCCTTGAAATGCACAACTGGGTGACTCAAAATAATTCTGGGGCTCTCCCAAAGCATCTAAAAGCGGTTTTGCTTCATCATTCATGTAGATAGCAGTACCGTTATATTCAAAATAGTATTTTGATTTTTCCTCAACAGCAGGCTTTGTTTCATTATTGCCGGGACTTGCTATGCTTGATTCGGTTGGTGATGGATTAACATTCCCCGGATTCGAACTACAACCCGCGAAAAGTATTATAACTATCATTATTAGTGCAAATATTTTTATCTTCATTTTTTTCTCCTTTCGACGGCAGTAGCTTGCTACCAATCAGACTTCGCTAACGCTCGTCTTCTTGGGCAAGCCTTGCATGGGTGCTACTACTGTTTCCTTTGTCGCTTCCTCTTCCATTTTATAATATACATCGGCTTTTTCTTTCCAAAGAGTCTTCAAATTTTCATCCTGACGCTTATCAATAAGATTAAATTCTGTTTTAAGAATATTCCCCAGGAAAACTGCTGATTTCTCCGCACCCGAAAGATTAAGATGCAGTCCTGCATCATAAGTATCGGTATTAAAGTCCAATCCTATTTCGTCCAAAGAATTAAGGGTGTTAATATATAATAAATCATTCTTTTCGGCATAGTCAACCATCTGTGCATCCCATTCCTCATACCAATGCGGGTAAAGGCTGGGAGCTTTTAGCAACACTAGTTCTATACCGTTATCTTTACATAGCTTAACCATTTTGTCCAGATACTCATAGCTGGTACTTCCAAATTGATAATTCGCAAGCTTTCTGGGATTCGGAAAACCTCCAACAGGTTTCTCATCAACTCTCATCAAATAGCCGTTGTGTGCTATCTGATCTTTTTTGAACCAGTATTTAAAGTCCTCTTGGGAAAGTTCATTCCATCTAGAATGGTATCTGAGCAAAGGAAAAATGTATGTAATAAGATCTTCTTCGGGCATCATAGCAGCTTTTGCCGATTTTATTTTTGTACCGGACAAGGGCAGTCCGTCAATAGACATACGATTATAGGCTTCCTTCTGGGGCGTATCATACATCATGGAAAGAACACTGAACACAACAACATCCGGCTTCTCATACTTTAAAGTATCCTCCAAAAGATAGTAGGAATGCCAAATAAGCTGTTGGGCGCTACCACGGATATAGCTTGTAATTCCATATTCCTCCCATAGTGTGATGGGAGAGAAATTTTCATAAACCTCACAATCACCTATAAACAGTACATCATGATCCTTATTCTTTTCGTCATAGTACTCGGCTATGAGAGCTCCTTCAACTATCTGTGTCATATATTTGGGCATCAGAAGTTTCTGAAGTAGGAAAGTCAAAGTTACAATTATCAATATTAAAATCACAAAGGATATTATCTTC
>CAYUZC010000175.1:0-4909 GCA_964449525.1 uncultured Ruminiclostridium sp. | reverse complement strand
AAGAAGCCTTTCACTAAAAGGTTTTCCTATTAGTTGTATGCCCACCGGCAAACCGTTTTTGTCTTTGCCGCACGGAACTGAAAGAGCAGGAAGTCCCGCCAAATTTACTGCTACGGTATAAATATCATTCAGGTACATTTTTAACGGATCATTTAGCTTTTCACCCAATTTAAAAGCAGTGGTGGGGCATGTTGGAGCTGCCAGAATATCATATTTCTCAAATGCTTCGTTGAATTCCCTGAAAATCATACTCCTCACTTTTAATGCCTTTTTGTATAACTGGTCTTGATATCCTGAACTTAAAGCATAGGTGCCTAAAAGAATACGCCTTTTTACCTCTCGGCCAAAGCCCTCAGTCCTTGACTGCCGATAAAGATCTGAAATATTATCGGCCTTTTCATTTCGGTAACCATAACGTATCCCGTCATATCTAGCCAGATTTGAGCTGGCTTCAGAAGAAGAAATGAGGTAATAAGCCGGCACTGTGTTTTTTATTGTGGGAAGTGAGCAGTCGTGTAATACTACGTCACGGGATTCCAATTTTTTTAATGTTTCCTCTATTACAATTCTTATATGTTCATCCAGTGCTGAATCAAAGAATTCCAGTGGCATAGCAATTTTTAACCGATCAACTTCTAAATCCATGCCTTCCAAATAGTCTGTATCCAGTCCTTTAATTGAGGTTGAATCCATTGGATCATGTCCGGCTATTGTGTTCATAATAAGGCCACAATCTGTTATATCCTTAGTTATTGGGCCAATTTGATCCAGTGAGGAGGCAAAGGCTATTAATCCGAACCGTGAAACCAATCCATAGGTGGGTTTTAATCCAACAACACCGCAAAATGATGCCGGTTGCCTTATGGAACCACCGGTATCTGACCCCAGAGAAAACGCCGCAAGATTTGCCGCCACAGTCGCTGCTGAGCCACCGCTTGAACCACCGGCAACGTATCGGGTATCCCAAGGATTATGAACAGCTCCAAAAATTGTGTGCTCCGAGGAACTTCCCATTGCAAATTCATCCATATTTGTCTTCCCCAACAACACCGCACCGCTCTTTTGAAGCTTATTATATACTGTTGCCGAGTAGGGAGGTATGAAATTCTCAAGCATCTTTGAAGCACAAGTGGTTTTTATGTCTTTCGTGCAAATGTTATCTTTGATTGCCATAGGAATACCGCAAAGAGGTGATATTTCATCGCCAGAATCCAGTAGCTTTTGAGCATCAGTAGCAGCCTTTATGGCCTCTTTCTCACAAATAGTCGCATAAGAATTTATATCCGGGTTTTTCTTATTGATCTCATTTATATACTCATGAGTCAGTTCTACAACCCCGATTTTTTTAGACCTAAGCAATTCAGCAGTTTGAATAATGGTCTTTTCACATATACTCATAACGAATCTACCACCGCAGGTACCTTAAAATATCCATCTTCAGTGACCGATGCATTTTTAATAAGCTCATCTCTTATATTTTTGTTATTTACATCATCTTCCCTGAATATATTATTGACAGCTAAAATATGCTCCATAGGCTGTTCTTCACCTGTATCGATGCTCTTAAGTTCCTCCATATATTTTATTATCATATCCAGTTCCCGGACATACACTTCCATATCATTCTCTTCAATGGAAATAGCCGCAAGATCAGCAATTTTTTCTAATGTATTCTTATCAGCTACCACAGGATACCTCCTATATCTTATTGTACTGTACGAAAACAATTTGTCGTTATATTATTTCGGTCCGATTTCTTCCCCCGTTTTTGGCAAGGTAAAGCGCTGTGTCAGATCTTTTAAGCATATCATCAATTATATCACCCTCCTGATATGCGGTCACACCAAAACTAACCGTTATCTTCCCTACATCTTTAAAGCTGTAATTTTCTACGGCCTTGCGGGCTCTTTCAGCAGTATTGACGGCTTCCTTGATTTTTGTGTCGGGAAGCAAAATAGTAAACTCCTCTCCACCTATTCTGGAGAGCATATCGGACTTTCGCAAATCCTTTTGTACAATACCGGTAAGCGTTTTCAGTAATTCATCCCCTGTGCTGTGGCCATATGTATCGTTTACATTTTTAAAATAATCTATATCAAACATAATAAGACAAAACGAAGCATTTTTCCTTTCCGCTCTTGATATTTCTTTATTCAGATATTCAATAAAATACCTTCGGTTATATGCCTTCGTCAAGTTATCATAGGCCGCAAAATTCTCTAAATTATCATATACATATTTTTTAATGATAAAAATCAGAATCAATCCGAATAACAGCTCAAATGACAAAAATATTATAGGCAGTATAAGGTAGTCAGTCTTATTTTCTGCAATATATTGATTCTTGAGAATTGCTTGGTCTGCAAGTTCCCAGCACACCTCGCTTATTTGTATTAAAAGGTCCGTATTATTTTCATCAGGATTATTTCTGTAATCTGAGGCAACAACCTTAAGCTCTTGCCACTTCTCATATACCTTATCAAGATGTGGCGTGTTAAGTTTTATATTTGTATCCAGAATAGAGTCTATTCTATTCTTTAGATATTCATTTTCACCACGAACAAGCTCCAACTTTGTGAATCGCTGAATAGACCCCCTTACAATCCCTAAATTGTTTATAGTTCCGACATCTCCTTTTGCCATCATCATATATCTTTGGAATAAAAAAATATTCGTGCCGGCAAAAAGTATTAGAACCGTAATAATAATAAAGATAAACCTCGATTGTCTTTTCATACGCACCCCCCAGAATGTAATAGTCCCAAAGATATCATTATTTTAAAAGAAGCTCCACCTTTCGGAAGAGCTTTTATATAACATTTTTTCAATCTCTCTGCTTTGATATTTCAAACATGACAAGAGCCGCTGCAACACCCGCATTAAGTGATGAAATCTTACCCTTCATGGGTATCTTTACCATTAGGTCGCATTCGTCTTTTACCAGTCTGGCCAAGCCCTCTCCTTCACTCCCAATAACAAGTGCCGTTGGGCCTGTTAAATCAGCATCCTGAAAATTCGTTTCGCCATCCATATCAGCCCCAATAATCCACAAACCTTCATTTTTCAGTGTTCTAAGGGTTTGAACCAAGTTTGTAACCCGGGCTACAGAAACATATTCCAGAGCTCCTGCCGCTACTTTTGCCACTGTTGCGTTCAGCGTTGCCGAGCGACGCTTAGGAAGAATTATACCATGGACTCCCGCACATTCGGCACTTCTGATAATAGAACCTAAATTATTTGTATCGGTAATACCGTCAAGAACAAGAACAAATGGCTTTTCTTCTTTATCCTCTGCTATTTTCAGAATATCCTCAACCTCAACATATTCCTTAGCCGCAACTTCCAGAATAACACCCTGATGAGTTCTAGTCTGAGATATGAAGTCAAGCTTATTCCTTTCAAGATATTGGATTGGAATATCCTTTTCTCTTGCCATAGCTACAATTCTCGAGATTAAAACATCCTCGCTATCTTTCTCAACAAAAAGCTTATTAATTGGGCGACCTGATCGCATTGCTTCAAAAACAGAGTTTCTTCCTTCTATTCTGTCTTCTCTTTCAATGTTATATTTTACTTCAACTTCATTGTAGTTTCTCGTAACTTCAATTTCTTCTTTTTTACTACGGAACTCGTCTTTTTTATTTATTGGCAAACGTGGCGTTTTTTTAACATAACCCTTTCTTTGATCCCTATATCCACTATTTGTCCTTGTATCCTTTTTCGGGCCCTTGAAGCCCTGACCGTCATCTCTTCTTGGCCCTCTGTATTCTTGACTGTCATCTCTTCTTGGCCCTCTGTATTCTTGATTGTCATCTCTTCTTGGACCTCTGTAATTTTGATTGTCGTCTCTTCTTGGCCCGCGATATCCCTGTCCCTCTTCTTTTCTTTTACCTCTGAAGCCTTTAAAATCCTCACTCTTTGGGCCTCTGAAACCTTGGTTACTATCTCTTCTTGGACCTCTTTCACCTTGTACTGCATCCTTGTTATAACCTTTAAACTCAGAGCTCCTCCCAGAGCCTTTTTTGTTTATTCTATATCCACCGGTACTCCAATCGGTACTTTGCCTCTGTCCGCTTTGTCCGCCTGCACCATCCTTACGCGGTCTTCTTTCAGAGAATTCAATCCCTTCTGACCGTTCTTCAAATCTGCCTCTGGCGCCACGCCTTTCACCGGCTCCGGCATCTGCTCCCCTTCCGGGATTTCTTCCCGCGCTCCCGCTCTGGCCACTTCTTCCTCTGGCAACCGATTTTGCTCTTGGTCCCTTCTTTGTTCCAAAATCATTCTTTCTCATTCTTTGTCTCCATTCCGGGCGCCTCTATAATATTGGCTGCCTGCTCCATCAACTGATGAAGTCTCTCTCTTTGTTTAGTCAAATACAGATAACCAAACAATGCCTCTAATCCGGTAGCATATTTGTAATCCTGAACATCGGCATTCTTGGGTATAGTTGTGGATTTTGTGTTTCTTCCTCTCCTGAAAATATAAGCTTCTTCCTCTGTAAAAGTATCCATTAATGCCTTCGATATTTTAGACTGGGAAGCCGCTTTTACATACTCAGTAGAGAAAATATGCAACTGGTGAGAAGTTCCTTTTCTTTTTAATACTAATCTTTCCCTGATAAAAAGATTAAATACTGCATCACCTATAAAAGCCAGAACAGCAGGTTGCATCAGCCTTGCTTCATCCGGCATTTCTAAAGCCAAATAAATCGCCCCCATATTTCTCCATAATATTCTCTCGGGACCCGCTGAAAATCTCTGATTTTGCTAACGGGTGAGGTTATTATATCATGATTATTACCGTTACAACAATCATGATATATCAAGGTTCCTCGGTACCCATCCGCAATTGCGAGAGACTGTGCAAAACGGGTGATATTCTTCACAACCCTAATGAATAATATTATATG
>CAYUZC010000174.1:2809-4913 GCA_964449525.1 uncultured Ruminiclostridium sp. | reverse complement strand
TTTATGTAAATGACGCATTCGGAACAGCTCACAGAGCACACGCTTCTACAGCAGGTCTGGCTGATTATCTGCCTTCTGCATGCGGTTTTTTAATAAAGAAAGAGCTGGATTTTATGGGGAAGGCTCTTGAAAACCCCGAGAGACCTTTTGTTGCAATTTTGGGCGGAGCTAAGGTATCTGATAAAATCAGTGTAATTGAGAATCTATTAGATAAAGTTGATACACTTATTATTGGCGGAGGTATGGCTTATACTTTTATCAAGGCACAAGGATATGGCGTGGGTACTTCAATTTGTGAGATGGATAAGTTAGATCTTGCCACCAGCCTCCTTGCAAAGGCTAAGAAAAAGGGCGTAAATTTGCTTTTACCTGTCGATAATATAATAGGTAAAGAATTTGCTGCTGATACCGAATCAAATACTGTGGATTCACATTCTATCCCTGATGACTGGATGGGACTTGATATAGGACCAAAGTCTATTGAATTGTTTGCAAATGCAATAAAAGATGCTAAGACTGTTGTTTGGAACGGACCTATGGGCGTATTCGAGATGGAGAGATTTGCTGTAGGTACCAAGAGAGTTGCCGAAGCTCTTGCAAATTCGGGTGCGATTTCAATAGTTGGTGGCGGTGATTCTGCTGCTGCAGTTGAACAATTGGGATTCGCAGATAAGATTACCCATATATCTACCGGTGGAGGAGCATCTTTGGAATTCTTGGAAGGAAAAGAGCTTCCGGGTATTGCAGTTCTTAATGAAAAGAAATAAAGAATCGAAAGGAAGATAATATAATGTTAAAACGTACTATTATGGCAGCAGGAAACTGGAAAATGAATAAAACTCCTAAAGAATCTGTTGAGTTTATAAACGGCCTGAAGAGCCTTGTCGCAGGAAGTAATTCTGAGATAGTTACAGGTGTTCCATCTGTTTGTATACCCGGAGCTGTTGAAGCCGCAAAAGGTTCAAATATTAAAATTGCAGCACAGAATGTTCACTGGGAAGCAAGTGGAGCATATACAGGCGAAATATCCTGTGCAATGCTTAAGGATTTAGGAGTGGATTATGTAATAATAGGGCATTCCGAAAGACGTGAGTATTTTAGCGAAACAAATGAAATGATAAATAAAAAGGCAAGAGCTATTTTAGATGCGGGGATGCTTCCTATTGTATGCTGTGGTGAAACCCTTACCCAAAGAGAACAGGGTGTAACCGCCGAGCATGTTCGTTATCAGATTAAAGTTGCTCTGCTTGGACTTAGTGCTCAAGAGGTATCTAATCTTGTTATTGCATATGAACCGATTTGGGCAATAGGAACAGGTAAAACAGCCACTGATGAGCAGGCAGAAGAGGTTTGTGCTATAATCCGCCAATTGCTTGTTGAACTTTACGGCAATGACGTTGCGGAAAAAACTCGCGTACTGTATGGCGGAAGTGTTAACGCCGGTAATGCGAAAGCACTCTTTGCTATGCCGAATATTGACGGAGGATTAGTCGGAGGCGCTAGCTTAAAGGTTGATGCCTTTGAAAAAATCGTAAATCACGACGCTTAAGATTTTATTTATATGCCCTCCGGTTATTTACCCGGGGGGCATTGTGTCTTTAGTGTAAGAAGAATAGAAAGGTATGGATTAAATATGCTTAAAAAGAACGGCTTTAATCCCTCGGAGGGCCCGATACTTCTTGTAGTTATGGATGGAGTGGGTATATCTGAGGCAAGTGAAGGAAATGCGGTCAAGAATGCTAGTACTCCAAATTTAGATAAACTTATGAAAGAATGCCCTAATATATTACTTAATGCTCATGGAACTGCTGTGGGACTACCCAGTGATGATGATATGGGTAATTCTGAGGTAGGACATAACGCAATTGGAGCCGGTCAGGTATATGCACAAGGTGCCAAACTTGTTACAGAGGCTATCAAAAGCGGAGAAATTTTTAGGGCTAAGGGTTGGGGAGAAATACGTGCAAATTGTATTTCCAAAAGTTCCGCTCTTCATTTAATAGGTCTTTTCAGCGACGGGAATGTACATTCTCATATAAATCACTTAAAAGCTATGATAAATCAGGCAAAAACCGAAGGAATAAAAAAGGTGCGTGTCCATATT
>CAYUZC010000174.1:0-2799 GCA_964449525.1 uncultured Ruminiclostridium sp. | reverse complement strand
GTGATGTAGGAGAAACTTCTGCACTTGAATATGTTACACCGTTCGAAGATTTTTTAAGCTCCATTAATGATACTCAATTTGACGCTAGAATAGCCAGCGGAGGCGGTCGTATGTTTATTACCATGGACCGTTATGAGGCAAACTGGAGTATGGTTGAGCGTGGATGGTACACACATGTATTAGGTGAAGGAAGACTATTTGATTCTGCTACTGAGGCCATTGAGACCCTCAGAAAAGAAACAAAAGCAATAGATCAGGACCTGCAGTCTTTTGTTGTCGCTGAAAATGGAACGCCGGTTGGAACAATTGAGGATGGTGACAGCGTAATCTTCTTTAATTTCCGTGGAGACCGTGCAATAGAGATATCAAAAGCATTTGAAGATTCGGGCTTTAATTATTTCGACAGGAAGAGATGGCCCCAAGTTACTTACGCAGGTATGCTGGAGTATGACGGTGATCTTCATATTCCAAGCCGTTATTTGGTTAATCCTCCTTCAATTAAGAATACCATGAGCGAGTATTTAGTTAAGACGGGTGTCAGCCAGCTGGCTGTATCCGAGACACAAAAATTCGGACATGTTACTTATTTTTGGAATGGTAATAATTCCGGCAAATTCGATGATATCCTAGAAACTTTTTATGAGGTTCCTTCAGATGTAATACCCTTTGAGCAAAGGCCTTGGATGAAGGCTGCCGAGGTTACCGATAAGGTAATTGAGCTTTTGGGTACCGGAAACTATAAATTTGCCAGAACAAACCTTGCCAACGGCGATATGGTTGGGCATACCGGCATTTATCAGGCAGCGAAGATTGCCGTAGAGACAGTTGATCTTTGCTTGGGTAGATTGATTCCCGTAATAGAGAAGTTGAATGGTATTTTGATTATTACGGCGGACCATGGAAATGCTGATGAAATGTATGAGGTCGACAAAAAGACAGGAAAAGCAAAAACAGATAATAACGGCAGGATTAAGGCGAAAACCAGTCATACACTGAATAAGGTTCCTTTTATTATATATGATACAAAGAATTCCGGGAAATATAAACTTAAGGATGAGGGCTTCGGCCTTGCAAATATTGCCTCAACTGTTGTAAACTTGCTCGGTTATGAGGCTCCGGATATATGGGAAGAACCAATGATTGAATTTAAGTAGTATTTTATTGATTTTTAAAAAAGTATAGGTTATTATTGATGCAGGGTCGTAAAAGTCCCTGCTCTTTAATCATAACGCTGTAAATGGAGCATTGTATGCGCATATTATGTATTGACTACGGCGATGTCAGAATAGGTGTCGCAGTTAGTGATCCTTTAGGATTAACAGCTCAAATGCTGGAGACAATAAAGTGGAAGAATGATGTCAAGAAGCCTCTTCAACGAATTGGAGAGATAGTTGGCGTTTATAATTGTGAAGCAATTGTGGTTGGTATTCCACGTAATATGGACGGTACAGCAGGGCCACGAGAAATTAAAACCAGAGAGTTTATGAAGCTTCTGGAAGATGAATTGCCCGGTATCAAGATAGTTCCTTGGGATGAACGCCTGACTACGGTTATGGCTCAGAGGGCTATGCATGATATGGGTATTGCTGCGAAAAATCAAAAAAGCAGAGTTGACCAAATTGCGGCTGCTTTTATTTTACAAGGGTATCTAGATTCTATAAAATAGATACCCTTGTGTAAGTTTGAAAGGAGAATATTATGGAATACGAAAATGAAATTATTGAACTAACAGGGGAGAACGGGGATTCTATTAAATGTGAATACCTGGACACTGTATTAGTTGATGACAGTGAGTATGTCGTATTGCTACCACTGGATGAAGAAGGCTGCAGTTGTGATTCTTGCGGTTGTGATGATGATGAATGCGGAGCAGAAGTTATCATTATGAAAATCGAAAAGAGTGGCGAAGAAGAATATTTGGTTCCCGTAGAGGATGACGATGAGCTTGAAAAAGCATTTGAAGCCTTTCAGGATCAAATTGATGACGAAGACGAAGATGAGGACCTCTGATTAATAGTTTTGTTTTATTTACTAAAGAGTATGAGGTGGGCACTAGGCTATGATTAAAAAAACAATTTTGTTGTTTCTTCTATCAGGAGTGCTTATATTTGCGTCTGCTTGTGGAGAGGCAACCGTAGAACCGGTTGCTATCGCCACAGACACTCCATCGGCTACACCTATCATAACACCCGAACCGATTATAATCGTTGAAGATCCTGTTCATAATCCGGATTTTGTAATACCGGATTCTTCGGTTAGGCCTGTGGCGACAATGATAGATAATCAGGGGGACAGAGTCCTTCCCCAAGGTGGAATCAGTCAGGCACAAATCATTTACGAAGTGCTGGTAGAGTATAATATTACCCGTTATATGGCTCTTTTTTGGGGCACATTACCCGATATGGTAGGCCCTATAAGAAGTTCACGCCATTATTTTCTGGATTATGTCCTGGAACATGACGCCATTTATACACATGCCGGAGGAAGTACATACGCATATAAGGATATTCCGAAGCTCAAAATACAGAATATTGACTATCAAGTTCATGGCTCCGCTTTTTGGGACCTTACAACCGATAAAAGTAACTGGCAGGATTCCTATACTTCCAAGGAAAGAATAGAAAAATTTGTTTCCGATAAGAAATATAGGACCGAGCCTAAGAGGGCATTTCCGTTTACATATTACGATCAGTTTACTGTTCCTGAAGGTGGTACCCTAGCCGAGGATATTTCTATAAAATTTGATAAATCAAAGGGTAGTAGTAACTGTGGATTTGTATACAATCCGGAGACTTATCT
>CAYUZC010000173.1:0-4914 GCA_964449525.1 uncultured Ruminiclostridium sp. | reverse complement strand
ATCCTCGAAAAGCTAGGAGAAATGCAGTTGGATATTAATACAGTAAAATCAGGTATTAATACAATGCAGAAGGATATAAATACATTAAAAAAGAATGACGAAATACTAATGAATACTACTGCTTCAATTTTTGAGAGTCTGACAGAACAAAAACAAAAAATAGCAAAGCTTGAAAAAGCGATATAAGAACATTCAAGAGGCTAAGCCTTATTTTTAATTAGACTTAGTAGCTCCCCATACCCTTCCACTTCCATCTTTTCCTTTGGTATAAATCTTAGAGATGCGCTGTTGATGCAGTATCTTAGCCCTCCTGATTCTTTTGGGCCGTCAGTAAATACATGTCCCAGATGAGCGTCTCCATTCTTACTTCTTACCTCTGTCCTTATCCTGCCACGGCTGAGATCGGTTAATTCTTTTATCAGATCCGGGTTTATGGGTTTTGAAAAGCTAGGCCAGCCGCAGCCTGACTCAAATTTATCGGTAGACACAAAAAGCGGTTCCCCTGTAGTTATGTCCACATATATGCCCTCTTTGAAATTGTCATAATAATCGTTTCTGAAGGGTGGCTCTGTGCCATTGTTTTGCGTTACATCATACTGCATTTCACTTAGAGTATTTTTAAGTTCTTCCTTTGTTTTTACTATATATTTCATGCTAATCCTCCTTTGCTTGTTTCGCCTTCTCAAATTTATTTCTACCTATATGACAATATCCGTTGGGGTTTTTATCTAAATACTTTTGATGGTATTTCTCTGCCACATAATAGTTTTCGAGGGGCTTTACTTCAATTGCTATGGGCTTTTTATAGCTATTTTGTAGCTCTTTTATGGAATTTAGTATTATATCTTTATCCTTTTCATCAACGTAATAAATTCCTGTGCGGTACTGAGTGCCCACATCATTTCCTTGACGATTCACCGCTATAGGGTCAATTACGTCATAGTAGAGCTTTAATATGAATTCCAGCCGTACTTTATCCGGATCATATACTGCTTTAACTATTTCCACGTGCCCGGTATTTCTATGGCAAACATCTTCATAGCTTGGGTTTTCGGTATTACCGTTAGCGTACCCTACCTCGGTTTCAGCGATACCATGTACTAGGGAAAGATATTTTTCTGTTCCCCAAAAGCAACCGCCGGCCAGATATATTTCTTTTAGTTTGTTATTTATATTGTTAGTATCCATAATTAATATCCTTTCGCTTGAACAGTCTAATACCTATTATCATACCCAAATAATCTAATGTAGAACATCGCATACAATTAGCTTCGAATTGCCTCAGTCAACCTTTTATCGACGTTAATACCAAGCTCTTCTTTCAAACATTTTTTAAATTTGTAATAGAGCTTGATGGCCTTGCTTCTTCTTCCCTCCGAATTATAGAGTCTTATAAGCTCCAAGCATATGTTTTCATTATAGGGTTCTGCGGCGAAAGCAAGCTTCAATATCTCTTCGGCATTGCGTAATTTACTACACTTTATGTAGATCAAGCCAAGCTTTTTGCAGGCTTCCACATAGATTGATCTGAATCTTTCCCGCTCATGATACACAATATCGCCGTAATCGCTGCCTTCCATCAATTCCCCTTTATATAAGGCTATCATTTTCTCTAAAATCTCAGTTTTTAAATTAGTATCAAAATATGCAACCTGAGATAATTGACTTTCAAGTTGTAAGAATTCATCTATATCGAGCTCCAAGGTTTCATCCCTTCTTATCTGTAATCCCTCGGGAGACTCGTATATAAAGGTATTATGTCCCTTAATTTCGACGCCGTATTTGGACAGTATTCGTCTTAGATAATACAATGCCGTTCTCTGGGAGGCTAAGCCGGATTTGCTGTCTGAGCCCGGCCATAACACTTCTGCTAAAAGCTCCTTAGATACAGTATCACCACAGGACAGTAAAAGGTAATCCAGAAGTCCCTTAACCTTCTTTGTTTTCCACTCTGTTTCAGGAATTTTTATACCATTTACTGAGATTTCCGGTTTTCCAAACAAAGATGCCTTCACTAAATAAAGCTTATCATTTTCACCTGCTTTGTACTTGGTAATAAAATTATTGACAAAAACATTTAGCCTACTTCCTTTTATAGATTTTGACTTTTCAGTTAAGTACTTTGCGGTATTATTGTCATAGAACTTAACCAATAGCTCATGTGCATAATCGATATAATAATCATAGCGTATACTGAGAAGAACCATTTCTAAAAGCGTAGAAATGTGAATATCCCAAAACATAAAATATTTATTGATCGCTCCCAATTCCATAGCCTGTTTCAGATAGATGTGTCCCTGCTGCTCAACACCTTTGTCATAATATAGCTTGGCAGTATGAAAAAGAGCACCGCACAGCACTTGACTTCCATCCTTCTCTTTCGCGCTATCTATTGCCGAGAGCAGACATTGTTCAGCAAACTCATATTCCCCTGCTTCCCTTGCAATTGCTCCCAGTATGGATAACGAGGATTCATATATCATCATGCCCGGAATTTCTCTTTGGATGATTAACAAATCGTTACGTGCTTCTTCTATATCTGGCGCAGGGCTGTATTGCGTAATACTCCAAAGACATCGAAGTAATCTACACGCTGCAGCCATCCCTTTGTTTATTATCCGATTGTAAAGGTAAGTAGCTTTCTCCATTGATTCAATTGCCGCATCCGTATCATAAGATAAATAACGTTCAAAAGCCGCCAAACGCTTTCCTTGAGCACACAGATATTCATATTCGTATTTCTCGCCTATTGCAATAATCTCGGAAATATATGATGTACGTAATTCCCTTTGATTCTTTAAAGTAAGTATAATAGATAAAAAAAGCAGGATAAAACCCCTTGAGGGTTCAATACTTTTATCTGCATAAAGTATAAGTGCGGTTTTCATGCATAGTTCGCCATGATCAAGCCTTCCTATGCAATAATACACAATAGAAGAGAGGATTAAATAAAGCCATTTGCTGTCCTCAGGAAGCAAGTCATACAGAATACTTTCGCTTGCCAATTGAGCTTTTGAGTATTGTTCTTGGCTGATGTACCGAACTATATCCAGTATTGCCAGTGTATTTTTCAGCTCAGCGGAAATATCGGAACGACGGCTTGGATTATCCAAAGTGATCTCAAGCAGCTCTTTCATATTGTTACTGCACATTAAAATATATATAAGAACTGTGGCCGCATCAAAATAAGTTTCAAGGTTATTTTTTTGAAGAGAAAGCCGCATAACCTCTTTCAACGTATCAACCATTTCCGGTTGTCTGCTGTTAGGCATCAATTGCGCTTTAAACAATAAGAGAACAGGATTATCCCTTACCATACTATCAGGCAACAAATCCAACCACATTTTCAATTGTCCCGTTTCTCCGATCTTGAATTTATTAAAGCCCTCTCTTGTTACCATGTCCATAGCCGCATCAGAATTACTGCATTTCGCTAAATGCTCGGCAGCACGGCCGTAAATTCCACCGATCATATAATACTCCGCTGCTTTCAGATGAAGCTCTTCAATTTGGTTTTCTGTAAAACGTTCCTTTAATACTAATTGGAGAAATTCGCGGAACAGTGAATGAAAGCTGTAAATAACAGGATCACCCGGAATTCTCTGGATGAACATTCCGAAGTCTATGCACTGTTCAATAATTTCTTTTATATTACCAATATCAAGTATTTGGGATGCCTCTTTTTCAGAGAAGTCATGAAGCAGTGCAAGCTTTGCAAGAGCATTTTGTGTAGCTTCTTCAACAGAGCTGAACACTTCCATTGACATGTAGCGGAACAAAGCCTCCACATGCTCCGGCTTATCTGCTATAAACTGCGCATCTTTATTTTCTGATAGTTTACTCTTAACAACCTGGTATAGAATGATGATGCCCGCAATCCATCCTTCGGTTTGTTCTTCAATAAAATTTATCAGCTCTTTATCGTTATTGCCCTGACCCATGCTAAATAATAGTGCCTCTATTTCACTATTACTGAATGCAAGACTTTCAGGACCTAATTCTAAAACGTTTTTTTCAAGCTTTTGTTTTTCTGAAAAAATATTAATATTCGCACGGGTTAATACAAAGAGGACACAAGATGGAGGCATATTATCAAGCATATATTTAACCATATCGCATATATCCCCGACATGAGCCACATTCTGGAAATCATCAAGGACAATAATTGTCCGGATGCCATCATCTTTACTGTAATGCTCCCACATTTCACGGCATAGAGCTTTGATAATCAGTTTATGATTTGATTGTATGTCCCCGGTATTTTCTATGGCTTTATTACTGCTTGCAAATTCACTTTCTTCCGACGGAAATAAAGCTTCTTTAAGATGAGCTGTGAATACCGGCAGTTTTATGTCATCCGGATCCAAACGATACCAGCATATCCTAGAGTTCTTAACTGACTTAAGATAGGAGACCACAAGGGTTGTTTTTCCGTACCCGGCAGGGGCACAAATAGCAACTGCTCTGCTGGAATCCATCCTTTCATGAAGCTTTTTGAGACGGTTTGTAAGCAAGACATTCCGGGATAGTTCCGGAATTATAAGCTTACTCTTTAAAATAAAACCTTTATCCATACCCTAAACCTCACAGGTACGATTATTATTATTAAAAAAATCTATCTAACTAAAGGTAAGGTATTAATTCTTTTCTCTATTTTACCATATAATTGACTATATATAAATCTGTTATCATCTAGATTTCTAAGGGGTTTCAAAGCCTTGGTTACCTAAAAACTATTTTACAATTATTTGATGCCCATATAGTAAAATTTAGAGCGAACTCAATAGTTGACAAAACTTAGTTCAGCAAAAAGTATCAATGCCTTTGAAAGGAGAAAAAGCCCTATGACTATGAAAAAGAATAAAACAGCCGCTTTTTTAGCTCTTATTGTTTTCATCTGCGCAATACCCTTTT
>CAYUZC010000172.1:0-4966 GCA_964449525.1 uncultured Ruminiclostridium sp. | reverse complement strand
TACTGCGGAATTAGAACGGGTCCCGAGTCATTGAAACTCGAAGTGAATAGTTTAACCATGTTTGTCACCTAAAAGCTAAGTTGAACATTATTCTCGTTATAAAATATTTCGGCAAACCGTCTAAAAAATGATACAATATATAAAGCCGAAATAATGAGTCAAAAGTATTGGAGGGATCAAAGATGAACTATATAGAATTTCCAAAGCTTGGTATTCATCTTGATATTAATCCGAGTGCTGTTCCAAACCTGTTTGGAACCAATATCAGCATTCATTGGTATGGAATAATAATCGCAGTTGCCATTATGGTCGCATTGACATTGGCCATGAGGCAGAGCAAAAAGTATAACATAAAAGAGGACGATTTTATTGATATGTTCTTGGTTGCGTTACCCTTTTCTATTATCTTTGCGAGACTGTTTTTTGTAGTGTTTACATGGGATAATTACAAGAACGATTTATTGGGAATTTTCAGAATATGGGAAGGTGGCCTGGCAATCTACGGAGCAATTATAGGAGCCATCCTTTCAGTATACTTTTATTCACGCATGAAAAAAATCGACATGCTTGAAGTGTGGGATTTTGCTTGTGTATACCTGCCTCTGGCCCAGGCAATAGGCCGTTGGGGCAACTTTGCAAATCAGGAGCTATATGGTACGGTGACAAAGCTTCCTTGGGGTATGACGGGCAGTATTATTGGGGAAGATCCGGTTCATCCTACATTTTTATATGAGTCCTTACTGAATATAATCGTTTTTGTGGTTCTACTTAAACTTCGCAAAAATAAAAAAGTTAAGGGCAGCGTGCTTGCTATTTATCTAATGCTATACAGCCTGGTACGATTTATGATGGAATTCCTGAGAACAGATGAGTTCGGTACGGGGAATATTCGTTATAATCAAGTTTTTGCTGTTTTTGTATTTGTGGGTGCGTTTATTTGGCTTATTTATCTTACAAAACGCGCACAGAGAGCCGAATTTGAATCCGATGATGAAGAAATAGAGCCCAGCGAATATTCAGAGCTTATTGAGAAGATAAAAGAGGAAGAGCAGGACGTAGAACAGACTATAGCAGAAGAACAGCCTATAGTAGAAGAACAGTCTACAGTAGAAGAACAGTCTACAGAAGAGGAAACGACAGAAGAATAAAGGAAAAGCAAATGGTATCCATAGAAAAAAACAAAAATTATCCTCTGATTAAGAATATTGATTGGATAATAATAAGTACGGTTTTGATACTTAACACGCTCGGGTTGTTTGCCATAAGGAGCGTTTCCACCCATTTGAATCAGCCGTCACTTTTTTCCAAGCAACTGATAGCGTCAATTATCGGAATAGGATGTATGGCACTAATTATGATGCTGGATTACAAGGATTTTAGATTCTTAAGTATCATTGCATATATTGGAACTATATTTTTGCTTGTTTTGGTTCTTATAATCGGTGAAGGAAGAGAAGAAACCGGAACCCAAGGCTGGATAGACCTCGGCCCGGCTTCAGTTCAACCTTCAGAGCTCGGAAAAATTACTTTAGCCATTGTCGTAGCAGGTTTTCTCGAAAAGATAAAACATGGAAACGGTGGTTTGAACTATCTGTGGCTTGGAGGATCTGTAGCAAGTCTCGTGGGACTTGTGCTACTTCAACCCGATTTTGGCACGTCGGTAGTGTATATATTTATGCTGGCTTGTATGATTTTTGTATTTGGAATTAAGTATCGTATTATTCTCATAGTTCTTGGTGCGGGTATTATATCTCTGCCAATTCTTTGGTTCAGTGTTCTGGAGAAAGTTTTTGATACTTTTCAAATCAATAGGATACTATCTTTTCTGAATCCTGACGCTTATGCCAGAACTACTGATTATCAGATTCGTATGGCTATCCGATACATTGGCTCGGGAATGCTTACCGGCGTGGAAAAAGGTACCGAGAAGGCGGCAAAGAATGTCCCCGTAGTCGAGAGCGATTCAATCTTTGCGGTTATCGGTGAAGAATGGGGATTTGTGGGGGCTGTAATAGTTATAATGCTTTTTGTAATTCTTTTGCTGCGAAGTCTGTATATATCCAGGTATGCCAAGGATAAATTCGGCGCTTATACCGTTATCGGTTTAATGGCTATGTTTCTTTTCCACTTTATTGAAAACATTGGAATGAATCTTCGTATGTTGCCTGTTACAGGTATTCCTCTTCCTTTTATAAGCTACGGAGGTACATACGTTATTGTCTGTTATATTGCCATAGGCATTATAGTTAGTATTTCCATGCGACGGCAAAGGCCGATGTTCGAGACATAAATGAAATATTAAAGTTATATTACAATAAATCAATGGACAACTTTCTCATGTAAAACCAGAGAAAGTCTAAACTGCGTATTTTGTAGTTGGAAAAATTAAAAAGCACAACATATTGTACATAGCGTTAAGATATGGTTATGACGAAGAAGGTATTTCACGGAAATGCCTTCTTTTTGCATCTATATTTGATTAATGAAGGGGTTGACGGGTGCCGATACTTGGAGTAGAATACTAGTGAAGTGGGGACGAGTGGAGCAAAGTGGTGGAGGTGAGAGGAATGCTCATAGGAAAGTACACGAACGTGTTAGACCCAAAAGGTCGCGTGTTTGTGCCTGCAGCATTCCGTGGTGATTTAGATGACCGATTTGTTCTTACCAGAGGCTCCGAAGAAAAAAGTCTATACATTTATCCTATGGACGAATGGAAAAAATTTGTTGAAAAGCTTCAACAACTTCCCACATCTAAAAAAGACAGCAGAATGATTATCAGACACTTTTGCTCAAATGCTACTAATTGTGATATGGACAGCCAAGGCAGAATATTAATACCGGCAGAATTACGAGAAAAGGCTGGACTACAAAGAGACGTTGTTTTTATTGGCACAGTTAATCGCATTGAAATTTGGAACTCAGACAATGTTAAGGATACAGAAGTTGAAGACATTGGCGGGCTACTTGAGTCATTGGACATTGATTTTTAATAGAAAGAGGAAAATGCAATGGAGTTCGAACACAAACCCATTATGCTGGAGGAGTGCATAGAATTCCTGAAGATTCGCCAAGACGGTGTTTATGTAGATGGCACATTAGGCGGTGGAGGGCATTCATCCGAAATAATTAAGGGTCTTGGGCCGAAGGGCGTTTTAATAGGAATAGACCAAGACATAAGCGCAACTGAAGCGGCAAAAAAGAAATTATCAATTATAGACAGCAAAGCAAATGTAATTATTGAGCACACGAACTTTGAAAACATAAGAGAAGTTTTAGAAGCACGAAAGATTGACTCCGTTGATGGAGTGTTGCTTGATTTGGGAGTATCCTCACATCAGCTTGATGAAGGAGAAAGAGGATTTTCCTATCAGCACGATGCACCCCTCGACATGAGAATGAACCAAAATGCTACTTTTGATGCCCATGCTTTGGTTAATACCTGGAGCAAAGATGATATAACCCGTATCATACGGGATTATGGAGAAGAAAAATGGGCGGCAAGAATTGCTGAGTTTATTGTCAGGAGTCGCGAAGTACAAAAGATAAACACAACGGGTGAACTGGTGGATATTATTAAGTCGGCTATACCGGCGGCTGCCAGACGCGAAGGCCCCCATCCTGCTAAGAGAACCTTTCAGGCATTGAGGATTGCGGTTAACCGTGAACTGGATGTTCTTGAAAGCTCAATTGACAAGGTGACTGAGATATTGGGAACGGGGGGACGGTTCGCAATCATAAGTTTCCATTCGCTTGAAGACAGAATTGTGAAGAAAGCTTTTCAGAAACAAGCTCAAGGTTGCATTTGCCCGAGGGATTTCCCCAAATGTGTTTGCGGTGTCGAGCCAAAATTAAGAATTATTACCCGAAAGCCTATAACACCGTCGGAAAAGGAATTGGATGGGAACCCTAGAGCTAGGAGCGCGAAACTCAGAGTGGCAGAAAAACTTTAAATAATAGCACATTCTTAAAACTAATTATACTTTTACTAAACTAAAACCTGATTTATTCAATCAGGAGAGAATACAAAAGATAAAACCTAATTGTAGGCACAGTGAATGCAATTAGGAACAAAATACAAAAGCGCAATTATTATTATTTACTTACGAAACAAGCTATGATGGCTTACAAAAGATAAAAATAGCTAATGTACAAAAGATTTATCTTACGAATGAAAAAACCTGATAATGCCATTTGGTAAATCAGGAACAAAACACAAAAGATTTTTTATCAAAAACCTGAAGCAGGTAAATCCTGATTTCAGGGTTTTTGATTCTTATGAAGATACTTACGAAGGAGGCGAAATGCATGGATAGGAAAAACAGCTATATCTACGGAAGTGCTGCTCCAAATATGGCACAAAGAGCAGAACAACCTATAGAACAGCAAAGGATTGAAAGAAAAGAAGCAATCCGTCCTATTCCGCAGAAATCAAACATACCTAAGGCAAAATTGGTATTTGCCATGCTGTTTGTTGTAAGCGTGTGCTTTGTTATCCTGTATCGTTTCTGTATAATAACAGAGTTGAATTCTCAGATGGGAGCATTAAACAAGCAATACAATGAGCTCCGCGACGAAAACCGTATGTTAAATGTAGACATTGAAACAAGTATTGATTTGGCAAGGGTTAAGGACATAGCTGAAACTAGGCTTAATATGCACACCCCGGAGAGGTATCAAATGGTTTTGGTGAGCGTACCCAAAAGCAATTATAGTGTTGTTCTGGACCATGAATACATCGATAATACTGTCGAAAAATCTTCTCTTATGGAAAAAATAATAAATACCGCAAAAGCAGTTTTGCCATAAAAAAACTATCATAAATAAAAAAATTTTCAAGGTAAATCTGGTTTTTATTTAAAACAGACAATAAATATCGTGTATGCTAATATATATTAAATTAGAAATAAGAGGGGACTAGGGATTGATATATTATTAAATAAAATCAGTCTGGTGCCCTTTTTTTATA